>JAKPUV010000422.1 GCA_029554925.1 Candidatus Hydrogenedentota bacterium
GCCCTCCAGCAGGCGGGGCTGAACGACGAGGCCCTCGTGGAGTTTGAGCGGGTCTCGTCCGGTTCCGGGCCGCATGCGGCCGAGGCGGCGGTGCAGATGGCCGTCCTCCTCCTCAAAATGGACAACGTGGACCGGGCGGCGGCGGCCATGCGGCGGGCCTCGGAGCTCGGCCTTGTGTCCGCGCGCATGATGACCATCCAGGGGCTTGTCCACGCGCGGCAGGAGAATCCGGGCGAGGCGGAGAACGCCTACCGCCGCGCGATCCAGGCCGAGCCGGACTACGCCGCGGCCCACCTGGAGCTGGGCCTCCTGCAGGTGGGGCGGAACGCCCTGGCCGAGGGGATCGCCGAACTCGAGCGGTTCCTGGAGCTTCGCCGGGCGTCGGGATCCGGCGAGAACGTGAACGAGATTGAAGTGCTGGTCAGCCAGTTGAAGCAGACGATGCAGGCTTCCTGAGCGGCCGGGTTTCCTTTAGGAGAAGAGACATGCGACGAACCACACGGTTTCTGGCGGTGCTGGCCCTGGCGCTGGCCCTGGCGGCCCCCGGGGCGAACGCCTGGGGCCCCCGCACGCAGACGGCCATCGTGACCACGGCGGCCAACCTTGTCTCCAAGACCGGCAACGCGCCGATCTCCAGAATGGACGAGCACATCCGGGCGGGCGTCGCCCTGCCCCTGTCGGAGGTTGTGGCGCGCCACCCCGAATTCGCCACGAACCCCGTCTCCGTCATCGAGCAGGAGATGGCCCTCCTCTCCTCCGCGCGCCGCGGCCGGGTGGACGGCTATTTCGCGCACCGGCTGGGCATTCTGGGCAAGATGGTCTGCGCGCTGACGGCGCCCATGGCGGGGGCCGAGGTGACCTGGCGCAACATGTACTACGCCGACGCGGACAACGCCATTGCCGGCCTGCGGCTCAAGGAGTTTCCCCGCAAGGAGGTGGACCCGAAGAGCTATTTCGTCCGCCTGCAGGGCGAGATGACGCTGAACTCCGAACTGATCGAGAAGCAGTACAAGGACGGGGTGGGGTTCAAGGACGTCGCCGCGACCACCTTTCCCGCGGACGCGAGCCGCTCCGTGGCCGCCGTGGCCGATGTCTGGTGGACCGTGCTGACCTCGAAGACGGTTCCGGGGGGCGTCTCGGAGAGCCAGCTCCAGGAGTACGTTCTCGCCGCGCAGGAATACCTGATTCAGCGCGGGAACCTCCAGGAACTGGAGGCGGCCGCCGCCGCCCACAAGGAGCTCACCCCCTTCACCGCCGACATGAGCGCCCGCGTGGGCGACATGCTGCTGTCCGCCGGATACGAGGACCGCGCCATCGCCGCCTATGAGTCCGTGCTGTCTGCCGCGCCGGACCGCAAGGACGTCGCCATGAAGGTCGCGGACTACTATGTGGGCAAGGGGGCCGGGCTGCTGCAGAACGAGCGGCTGGAGGACGCCCGGGACGCCTTCGCCGCCGCCGCCAAGGCCAACCCGCTTCACCCCGAGGCCGAGGCGAAGCGGCTGGAGGCGGAGTCGCTCATCACCGCCCGGGACGGCCGCCAGGAGGCCCACCGCGCAGCCCTGAGCCGGGCGGCCGAGCTCCGCGCCATGGCCGAGCAGGAGGCCGCGCGGTCCTATTACGCCGAGGCCATCAGCTTCCTCCAGCAGGCGGAGGCGGCCTTCATGGAGGTGAGCGACGAGTTCCCCTCCGAGGCGCAGCAGCGGGCCCGGGGCCTGCGCGACGTGCGCGACCTGCTCAGCCAGTGGAAGCAGTCGCTCAAGGGCAGCGCGCCCACCTACAGCGGGCGCGGCTTCACCGACGACCTGAAGAGTGCGGTGAATGCGGGCATGAAGGGGTTGGAGGAGGAGGCGCTGAAGGAGATGGCGGAGAAGGCCCACGCCGACGGGATCGCCCGGCTCACGCAGGAAATGCAGCCGGCCCTGTCCCTTCCCTGAGTTCGCACGCGGCGGCGCGCCAGTCCGGGGGAACCGCCCAGGGGTCGGACGTGTCCGGCCGCGCCACGGCCGCGCGCACCCGGTCCAGGTACTCCCGCCGGGGCATGACCATCCCGCCCATGGACGCCAGATGGGCCGTCGGCATTTGCGCGTCAATCAGGGCGTGCCCCCTCCGCAGGCAGAGCGCGGAGAGCGCCGCCAGCGCCGCCTTGCTGGCGTCGCGGGCCAGATGGAACATGGATTCCGCGAAGAAGCACCCGCCGATGGAGACGCCGTAGAGTCCGCCCACCAGCACGCCGTTCTCGCGGCACTCGACGGAGTGCGCGTGCCCCTCCTCATGGAGCCGGGTGTAGGCGGCGGCCATCTCCGGCAGGATCCAGGTGCCGTCCTGCCCTTCCCGGGGCGTTTCGGCGCACCGCCGGATCACCCCGGCGAAGTCGGTGTCCGCGGAAACCTCAAAGCGCCCCGGTCGCAGGGTGCGCGCCAGCCGCCGGGACACGCGCACCCGGCCGGGAAAGAAGACCATGCGCGGGTCCGGCGACCACCAGAGGATGGGCGTGTCCTCGCTGTACCAGGGGAAAATGCCGTTTCGGTACGCCTCCAGCAGGCGCTCCGTGCGCAGGTCGCCGCCCACCGCGAGCAGGCCGTCGGCGTCGGCGTGCTCGGCCGGCGGGAACCGCAGGGAGCGCAGGGACAGGCGGTACAGGGTCATTCCCCCCCCTCCCCCACCAGCGCCAGCCCGATCTCGTTGTTCAGTTCGAACCCGGCGACGGTGGGACGCGCGGCGCGCCCGTCCCATTCGAGGAGCCCCCTGCCCGCCAGGGCAGCCAGCACCGCGCCGAAATCCGTCTCCAGCGATGCGCCGAAACGGTCCCGGTAGTGTTCCGCCATGATGCCCGCGCGCAGGCGGAAATGCTGGATCAGCGTCTCCACCTTGACCTCCTGAACCGTCAGCGCGAGCGCCTCGGCCTTTTCCCCGGGAGCGCGCAGATACGTCTCCAGATCGGCGGGGTTTTGCGCGCGCACCCCCCCGGTGAAGCTGTAGGCCCCCGGGCCGAACCCTGCGTATTCCTCGTTGCGCCAGTAGAGGAGATTGTGCCGGCAGGCCCGCCCGGGAAGGCAGAAGTTGGAGATTTCATAGCGGTCATGGGCCGCCAGCATCCGGCGCGCCTCCCGGTAGAGGGACAGCGCGGTGTCCTCGTCCACCGCCTGTTCCCGCCGCGCGGCGAAGGGGGTACCCTCCTCAAAGGTAAGGCCATAGGCGGACACATGGGGCGGGGACAGGTCCGCCGTCTCCCGAAGGGTCTTCCCCCACACTTCGTGCGGCCTTCCGCCGAAGATGAGGTCCATGCTCCAGTTGTCGAAGACCACCGCCGTCCGCTCCACGGCCCGGCGCGCGCCGTCGGCGTCATGTCGTCGCCCCAGCCAGGCGAGCACGCGGTCGTCAAAACTCTGCACCCCCAGGCTCAGGCGGTTCACCCCCAGTCCGCGCCAGGCCGGGACCTTCTCCACCGTCACATCATCGGGGTTGGCCTCCAGCGTGATCTCGGCGTCGGGCGCGAGGCGGAAACGGCGACGCACGGCCTCCAGCACGCGCTCCAAGTCGGCGGGCGGGACCA
>JAKPUV010000425.1 GCA_029554925.1 Candidatus Hydrogenedentota bacterium
GAACCCCGCGTCCGCCGCGGTCTCCCCGCCGGGCAGCACGGCCGCGGCCACCACGACGGGAACGGGTTTCCCGTAAATGTCCACAAACTCAAGTTCCTGCCGGGCCCCGCCCCCCTCGGTCGTGCCGGTGCTGGCCAGCAGATTGAGCAGGCGCGGCCGACCGGCCGTCTCCACCAGTTCCATGATGTCCACGCCGAGCAGCAGCTCCTCCGTCATGTGGAGCAGGGCGGCGAAGCGCGGGTTCACGAACTGGATGCGGTTGTTTTCGTCCAGCGTCACGAAGCCCTCGTTCATGGAGAGCAGCAGGTTGCGCAGGCGTTCCTCCGAGGTGCGCAGACGCTCCGTCTGCTCCTCGACCAGGCGCTGCAGCCCCTGGGCGTACTGCTCCACCCGGCGGCTGAGGGCCACCTGCTCCGTGATGTCGCGGACCGTGGCGATCGTTGCGGTGTGCTTTCCGTGGCGGTTGGCGATGGGCGCGCCGTTGAACAGCAGCACCTTTTCCCGGCCGTTGACCTGGATCCGCACCTCGTACTCGGAGGCGATGCCCCGCGCCCGGCGGCGCAGATGGTCGCGGACGGGGGCCATGTCGAAGCGCTCTGTCAGCATGGTGACGTCCTTGCCGATGAGCATCTCCCGGCTGACGTCGAAAATGTCCAGGAAGCTCTGGTTGACCAGCCGGATCACGCCGTCGCCAGTGCTGAGGATGAACCCGTCGGTGATGTGCTCGGCGAGAATCAGGAAGCGCTCCGTGATCTCCTCCGAGTCCTCGCCCGTCCGCATGACGGAGAACATCACCACGAACAGGCCGAGAAAGAGGCTGCCGAGCCCGATGACCCGCGACGCCTGGGAGACGTCCGGGTCGGCGATGAGTTGGACCGCCATGTCGCCCGGACCGCTCAGGAAGCTGATGCCCGCCCCCAGAATGAGCAGCAGCACCCCGCTCAGCATCACGAAGCGCTCGAACTGGCTGGTGCGGTAGCGGGCGATCAGGTTTCCCCCGGCGTAGAGGGGAAGGGCGATGGACATGAGCAGCGTGACCGCGCGCAAGGGAAGGCTCTGGAACTGCTGGGCGAAGACAAGCCCCCCCAGCCCCAGCAGCACCGGAATGACGTAGTTCGTCACCCGGCGCTGGGTCTCGGCGCGGCGTCCGAGGCGGGTCCCCGGGTCGCCCGGCCGTCTTCTGCCCTCAGTCCTGCGAAACATGGGAAGCCCCCCGCCGTTGGGCGGCGATTGCCGCCCCCGCCAGCTCGTCGCACCGCTCGTTGAGGGGGTTGCCGGTGTGCCCCCGCACCCAGCGCCAGGTCACCGTGTGCCGCGCGGCCTCCGTGTCCAGACGCCGCCACAGGTCCTCGTTCAGCACGGGCCCCGTCCTGCGCCGCCAGTTCCGGCGCTTCCAGCCGGGCAGCCACTCCGTGATGCCGCGCCGGACATACTCCGAATCCGTGTAAAGCTCCACCCGGCAGGGCCGCTTCAGCGCGGCGAGCGCCTCTATGGCCGCTGTCAGTTCCATCCGGTTGTTGGTGGTCCGGGGATCGCCCCCCGAGAGCTCCCGCATGCGGCCCCGGCAAAGCAGCACGGCCCCCCAGCCGCCCACGCCCGGATTGGGCTCGCAGCCGCCGTCGGTGTAAATGACCACCGTGTCCCTGTCAGGGCCTTCCACTGTCGCTCCTCGTTCGTTCACCCGCCGGCTTCCAGCCGTTCAAGCAGGGCCGCCACCCGTTCATGACGTTCGCGGACCGCCAGTTCCCGGGGCGTGAGGCCGTCGTGGTTGCGGGCGTCCAGCGCCGCCCCGCGCGCCGCCAGCAGCGT
Source organism: Candidatus Hydrogenedentota bacterium (assembly GCA_029554925.1). Taxonomy (GTDB): domain Bacteria; phylum Hydrogenedentota; class Hydrogenedentia; order Hydrogenedentales; family CAITNO01; genus JAAYBR01. The sequence continues at coordinate 1,810 of JAKPUV010000425.1, forward strand.
GACCGTGTGCCCCCGGCCAAAAACCGCCGCCGTGTGCAGCGGCGTGTCGCCGAAAGCGTCCACCGCGTTCACCGCCGCCCCGTGGTCCAGCAGCCATTCCGCCGCCGCCCTCCGCCCGAACATGGCCGCCACATGCAGCGGGGTCATGCCGGTGATGTCCTTCGCGTCCACCGCCGCCCCGTGCGCCGCAAGCACCTCCATGGCGGGCACATTGTCCACCCCGGCCGCCATGTGCATCGGGGTCTTCAGCTTCCTGTCGCGGGCGCCCACCGCCTCCGGGTTCTTCGCCAGCACCCCGCGCAGGGTGTCCAGCTCCCCCCGGATCACGCAGTCGTGGGGACTGGGCGCGCACCCCGACCCGGCGCAGAGAACGGCAACCAACGCCGTCCAGAGCAGTATGTTGGCCGCGCCGGACCGCATCAGGGGGCCGCGGCCGCCGGGGCGTCCGAACCGCCGATCAGCTCGCCGCCCGCCGCCAGGTTTTCCGGCGTGAAGAAACGCGAGGGCAGCACCACGTTCCGGGGGACCTGCTCTCCGGCGAGAATCTTCAGGGCGTATTCGACCGCCTCCCGGCCTCCCGTGGGATACTCGAAGGTGACACTGAGGATGCCCTTCTCCACATAGACCCGGCCCTCGTGAGGCAGGCCGTCAATGCCCACAAAAAGCATCTCCTTCTCGCGGCCCGCCGCCTTGGCGGCCAGATAGGCGCCGTAGGCGCCGGGGTCGTTGTGGCCGTAGACCAGGTCAATCTTGGGAAACCGGGCCAGGGCGGACTCCATTTCGCGCTGGGCGTCCGGCTGGAGCCACTTCATGTCCGCCGAGAAGATCGTCTCAATCGCAGCGTCGCCCAGCCCCTTGACAAAGCCATCATGCCGGTCGTGGCCGGGCACGCTGGTCTGGAGGCCCATCAGCTCCACAATCTTCCCCTGGCCGTTGAGCTTCTCACGGACCCATTTCCCGGCGGCCTCGCCGATCAGCCGGTTGTCCGCGCCGATGAACATGGTGAAGTCCTCGCCGAGCAGGGCGCGGTCGAGCACGATCACCGGAATGCCCTTCTTGTAGGCCTCGGCGACAGGCCCCGTCAGGGGCGCCGCCTCCCGCGGGCTGATGATCAGCAGGTCCGCCCCCTGGTTCATGAACTCGCGGACGTGGTTCTGCTGCACCAGCGTGTCGTTCTGGGCGTCCTTGAACACCACCTTGAGCGTGTCGTGCGCCTTGGCGGCCTCCTCAATGTCCTTGTTCATCTGCACCCGCCACGGCTCCCCCAGGTTGCACTGGCTCATGCCGATCACAAAGGTCTTCTTCTCCGGGGCGGACGGTGCGCCGGATTCGGCGGGGGCCGCCGCCTCCGGGGCGCTTTTTGAACAGCCGGCGAGAACGGCGACGCCGGCTGTCAGCACAACGGCCACCAGGGTTGCGATTGGTTTCCGCATCTTTGGACTCTCCTCGGCCGGACGGTTTCCGCCTATTTTCGCCCGCGCTGGAACAGCACCGCGGACACAATGATCGCACCGGTGAGCATCAGGCGCCCGGCCTCGCCCACGGCGTTGATGCTCAGGATTTTCTCAAGATACCCGATGGTGAGGGTTCCCAGCAAGGTGAGCAGGATGCCCCCGCGCCCGCCGGAGAGGCTGGTGCCCCCGATCACGACAATCGCTATGGCCGTAAGCTCATAGGAGACACCGGCTTCCGGGTCCCCCTGGGTCTCCTGGGCGGCCTGGCAAATCCCCGCCAGCGACGCGAACAGTCCGCTCATGGCGTAGGCCAGCACCTTGGCCATGCCCACGGGAACCCCGGAAAGCAGGGCGGCGGACTCATTGCCGCCGATGGCGTAGAGATGCCGCCCGGGACGCAGCCGCGCCAGCAGCAGCCAGGACACGCCCACGCACAGCAGAAAGACCAGCGTGACCACCGCCACATTGTCGCCCAGTATCTTGGCGTTCAGGAACTCGTAGAGTTGCGGAAAATCCAGGTACTGGAATCCTTCCGGGGTCTCCACCCCCTGGGAAATCTTTTTCCCGCCCGAAATGAACTTGGCCGCGCCGCGGGCGAACACCATCAGGGCCAGGGTGGCGATGAACGGTTGAATGGAGAAGCGCGCGATGAGCGCCCCGGCCAGGGCCCCGCAGGCGATGCCCAGCAGGCAGCAGAGGGGCACCGCAACCCACGCGGACAACCCCATGTGGATGCTCAGTTTTGCGGAGACGACCGCGGTGAGCCCCAGCACGCTGCCCACGGAGAGGTCTATGCCGCCGGCGATAATGACAATGGTCATGCCGCAGGCGAGAATCCCGAAGCGGGAAATGTGGCGCAGCATGTCGCGGTGCGTGTCCCACCGGAAAAAGGTGCCGTCCGCGTTGAAAAGCACGCCCAGCGCCAGGATCACCAGCAGGGCGATCAGGGCGCGGGTGAAGGGCATCTCCAGCAGTGCCGCAAGCCGTTGGGACCGCTTTATCATTTCCGTTCTCCTTCTTCGCGCCCCATGGCCGCGGCGAGCACGGACTCCTGGGTGGCCTCGCCGCGCCCGAACTCGCGCAGAATGCGCCCCTGGTAGAGCACGAGGATCCGGTCGCTCATGGCCAGCAGTTCGGGCATTTCGGAGGTGATCAGCAGGATGGTGATCCCGGCGGAGGTCCACCGGTTCATCAGCTCGTAGATTTCATGCTTCGCCCCCACGTCCACCCCGCGCGTGGGCTCGTCCAGCAGCAGCACCCGGGGGTTCGTGTCCAGCCACTTCGCCAGCACCACCTTCTGCTGGTTCCCCCCCGAAAGGGTCTCCACAGGCTGCGTCAGGGTGGCCGCGCGGATTCCAAAGCGCTCCGCATGCCCCCGTGCCGCGCCCGTTTCGCGCCCCGGAAGCAGCCAGCCGCCGGGGGAATAGCGGGGCAGGGAGGCCAGCGTCATGTTCCGCGTGATGGACATGCCCAGCACCAGCCCCGTAGTCTTGCGGTCGTTGGTGAGCAGCGCCACCCCCTCCCGGAGGGCCG
>JAKPUV010000427.1 GCA_029554925.1 Candidatus Hydrogenedentota bacterium
TGGTCCGCCGCGTCTGCCGCGAGTGCGGCGAGCCCTGCAGCCCCGACCTGGACGTGCTCATGCGCGAGTTCGGCCTGCGCCCCGACCAGGTGGCGGGCGCCGACTTCCGCAGCGGCCGGGGCTGCGACGCCTGCCGCCACACGGGATACCGGGGGCGTCTCGCCATCTACGAGATGCTTGCCTTCACCGAGGAGATCAAGCGCATGACCGTGGAGCGCCTGAACGCCCACGAGATCAAGCGGGCGGCCATGCGCGCCGGCATGAAAACCCTCCGGCACTCCGGCTGGCAGCGCGTCAAGTCGGGGGGGACCACCCTGGAGGAGGTCCTCCGGCTGACCGCCGACACCGAGGACCTGGGCCCCGGCACGGACCGCAGCAATGCCCCAGTTCCAGTATGAGGCCAAGAAGGGCCCGGGCGCGCCGGTCAGGGGCGTCATCGAGGCCGAGAACCAGCGCGCCGCCATTTCGCGCCTGCGCGACATGGGCTTCTTTCCCCTCCGCGTGGAGGAGTCCATCGAGAAGCAGGCGAAGGACACCCTCCGCGACGCCCTTTCCCGCATCCGCCTGAAGGAGCGCAACCTGTTCCTGCGCCAGCTCGCCAACCTCTGCGAGTCGGGCATGATGATCACCCGCGCCCTGCGCACCCTCGTGGAGCAGACGGAAAACCCGAAGCTCGCCAAGGTCATTGACCAGCTCCGCGACGACGTGCAGAAGGGCAGCAGCCTCGCCGACGCCATGGAGCGGCACCCCGACCTCTTCCCCCCCATGTACAGCAACCTTGTGCGCGCCGGCGAGACCGGCGGCATGCTCGAGGAGGTGCTCTGGCGCATCTGCGCCTTCGGCGAGCAGGAGGAGGAGCTGCGGGGGAAGGCCGTCTCCGCCATGGTTTATCCCGCCTTCCTGACGGCCATCGGCTCCATCGCCATCTTCATCCTCGTCTCCTTCGTCTTCCCCAAGTTCGTCACCATCTTCGAGGAGTTCAACGCCGAGCTGCCCCTGCCCACCCGCATGGTCATGGGCTTCTGCGACTTCATGGGCGCCTGGTGGTGGGCCGTCCTGATCGTCTTTGCCGTACTGGGCACCGCCCTCGCGCGCCACGCGCGCACCGACACCGGAAGACGCCGGCTGGACGGCTTCCTCCTGCGCGTTCCCGTCATCCGCACCGTCATCGTCAAGTACGAGATGGCCAAGTTCGCCCGCACCCTCGGCACCCTCATGGACAACGGCGTCCCCATCCTCACGTCCATCAAGATCACCGCCGACACCATGGGGAACCGCCTCATCCGCGACGAGGTCAGCCAGATCCACATCGGCATCACCGAGGGCGAAAGCCTCAGCGAGTGCCTCCGCAGGCGGCAGTACTTCACCCCCATGGTCGTCAGCATGTTCGCCGTCGGCGAGGAGAGCGGACGCGTCGGCGCCGTCGCCAAGCGCGTTGCCGACGCCTATGACATCGAGGTGGACCGCGCCGTCAAGGCCATGGCCGCCCTCTTCGAGCCCCTGCTCATCGTGGTCATGGGCGTCATCGTCGGTTTCCTGGTCATTGCCATGCTCCTGCCCATGCTCACCCTCAGCTCCACCATCGGGGCGTAGGCGCGGCACGAAATGCGCGGCGTTGGGGACGGCGGCCAACTGTGCCCCATGGACGGCATGGACAAAATGGACAGTATGGACAGGGAGGGGAGGGGCCGCTGTCCACTCCGTCCATGTCGTCCATTCTGTCCATGGCGTCCATCCGCCTTGCCCCCCCCGGCCGAAAACTTGTTACAATGCTTGGAATAACCGTAGAATGCGCGTTTTCAGTGTTTTGTGCCGCCTCCGGGAAGTTTCCCGGCAGGCGTACTTGGCGACAACCCTGTGAATCGGCCCGGCAGGGCCGGGGAGACCGACGGCATGTCACCGGAGCTTGACCCCCTGCGCATGGCGGACTGGCAGATCGCCGAGGCCGCCGAAGCCCGCATGAAAACCGTCTATGAGCTGGCCGAGGAGCTGGGGCTGGAACGGATGGAGCTGCTGCCCTACGGGCACTATGTCGCCAAACTGGACTACATGGAGATCCTCCGCCGCCTGGACGGCGCCCCCAACGGCAAATACATCGACGTGACGGCGATCACCCCGACGCCGCTGGGGGAGGGGAAGTCCACCACCACCATCGGCCTCATTCAGGGGCTGGGCCGGTTGGGCAAGCGCGTGACCGGCGCGATCCGGCAGCCCTCGAGCGGGCCGACCTTCAACATCAAGGGGTCTGCGGCGGGCGGCGGCCTGAGCCAGTGCATCCCCCTGGCGGAGTTCAG
>JAKPUV010000434.1 GCA_029554925.1 Candidatus Hydrogenedentota bacterium
AGAACTCCGCCACCATCCGGCAGGCCGCCGGGTTGAGATGCCCGCGCCCGGCGCAGTCCGATGTTTCCATGGCACGTCTCCCCGCAGGTTGTCCGCCGCTCACATGAAAAAGCACTGCTTCGCGTCGGAGAACATGTCCACAAAGGTGCCCACCCCCACGAAGTCCATGCCGGGGTAGTCTATCAGCTCCTCCTTCTTGATCCCCATCACGTCCATGGACATGGTGCACACGTGGATCCTGATCCCCGCCTTTCCCGCCTCCGCCATCAGGTCCTCCAGGGACTGCACGTTGCGGCTCTTCATGACGGCGCGGATCATCTCCGGGCCGATCCCCAGCATCTGCATCTTGGACAGCGGCAGTCTGCGCGAGCCCTTCGGCAGCATCATGCCGAACATGCGGTCCAGCAGCCCCTTCTTCACCCTCTTCTTCGGGTCGCGCAGCGCGGCGGTGGCCCAGAAGGTGAAGAACATGTCCACCTCCATGTCATAGGCCGACGCGCCCAGGGCGATAATGAACGAGGCCATGGTGTAGTCGAGGTCGCCCTTCATCACGCCGATGCAGAGGCGGTCCTTGTCCATGCGGGCCTCGAGCCCGTCCACGCGCTTTGCGAGGGCCTTCAGGGCGGCCTCGATTTCCTGGGGCGTCATGGGGTTCGGTGTGTCGGCCATGGGAAAGCGTTCCTTCTGTTCTTTGGGCCGTCCGGCCTGTTGGACCTTCTAACTTCTGCAAGTATGAACATTATGCCCCGGCGGCCTATTCCCACGCAACCCCGCGCGGCCGGGGGATCCCGCCAGTGCGCCGGGGATGGTAGAATTGGGGCGGGACAAGGGGGGCCGCAACGCAAGGAGTGGCCCCAATGAGGCACCGGGAACTGTTGACCGCGGCGGCGGCGCTGAGGCCGCCGGGCGAATCCGCACAGCGGGAGTTTTCCGCCGTCCGGGAACGGGTCGGCGACGAGCTGGCCCTGCGCCTGCGGGGCCGGGAGGACATCGCGCGCCTGATCGGCGGGGACAACCACCGCCTCATGGAGCACAACATCCACAACATGCTCCGGTTCATGGAGCGGGTCTTCGCGCGGCCCGACGCCGGGCTCTTCGTGTCCACCGCCGCGTGGAGCCTTCAGGCGCAGAGCGCCCAGGGGTTCCGCCCGGAGTACTGGGCCCTGCATTTCGGCCTGCTCGCCGACATTCTCCAGGAGACCCTCAGCACGCGGACCCTGTTCGAGACGCGGCCCTTCCTCACGTTCCTCTCGCGGAACCTGCGCGCCCTCGGCGACCCGGCGAACACGGCGGGGCGCCACCGCGCGGCGGGCTAGGAAACCTTCAGGGGGGGCGCGGCGCTTCAGGCGTGAAATGCCCCGGCGGCGGCCCGCATCCGCGCCTACAGGAACTCGGGCAGGGGCAGGCGGACGGGCTGGCCGGTCTCGTAGCAGCGCAGCGACGCGAACACGACGGAGTGCGTGAGCACGGCGTCCGCTAGGCTGCAGTGCGACTCGCGGCCGTTGAGGACGCAGTCCACGAAGTGGTCCATCTCGCCCTGGAACGGGTGGTGGGACACGTCGGCGCTCTCGGGGAGGATGGTGGGGATATCCACCCAGCCGCGCTGGCCCGGGAACTTGTGCGACCAGACCCGGTTGTCCTTGATCGTGCCGCGCGTGCCGAAGACCTCCACGGGCAGCATGTACGGCATCACGCAGCCGTAGTTCGTCGAGACCTTGCTCAGGGCGCCGTTGGAATAGCGGACCAGCGCCACCTCCAGGTCGTCATACTCCAGCGGCGGCGCGGGCTTCCACGCGTTCTTGAAATAGTCGTACTCCACCTCCCGGCCCTTGCGCCAGCCCCCGCTGTACGCGAACACCTCCACCGGCACCGCCGCCCGGCCCGCCTCCTTGTCGGCGAACCACCGCGCGGCGTCAATGGCGTGGCACCCCGCCACCAGCGCGGCGCTCACGCCCAGCTCCTTCGTGCGGCCCTCGCCGTAGCCCGCCCACCAGCTCGCGATGTCATGCTGGTAGTCCGCCTCCGTGTAATACACGTCGCCGACGGCGTCGTCCGCGAGCAGCGCCTTCACCGTCTCAAACAGCGGGTTCCATCGCAGCACAAAGCTGACCACCGTCCTCACCCCTGCCTTCGTCACGGCGTCCAGCATCGCCCGCATCTCCGCCGGCGTGTTCGCCACCGGCTTCTCGATGACGATGTGCTTCCCCGCCCCCGCCGCGGCCACCACATTGTCCGCGTGGTGCTGCTGCGGCGTGCACACCGACACGATGTCCACCCCCTCATGCGCCAGCGCCCGCTCATAGTCCGTGTACAGCGCCACCCCCTCCAGCCCCGCCTCCTCCGCCCGCGCCCGGCAGCTCTCCAGCCGCCGGCTCGAAATCGCCACCACCCGCGTCCGCGGGTTGTTCTTAAACGCCTTGATGTGCTCCCCCGCCACCCAGCCCGCCCCATGCACCAGCACGCCCAGCTTCCGGTCCGACATCCCGCGATCCTCCACGTTGCCGCGGGCCGCCCACCGCGCCCGCGCGCCGTCCCCCCGATTATCGCCGCCCGCCCCCCGGCAAGACAAGCCCCGGCATGGACGGGATGGACAGGAGGAACGAACCAGCACACGCGCGGAGCGCGCCTTGGAGTGCGGCAGCTTGCTGCCGCCTTTCTGCGCGCGGGCTCGCCCGCGCGGGGCGCCGAGAAACAAAAACCGACGAAATAGGAAAAATTTTTGTCGCCGGGGCCGTGCGCAAAGCCGCACGACCCCGGCGACGCCCCCCACCCGAGCCCTGCCGCGCGCCCAAAGAAGTTCAACACCACGGCAACGCGAAACCCAAAAACGGGCCTAAAGGGGGGGGGGGCGTCAGCCGGTGGTCGTGGGGGGAAATCCGGCCAGCGGACAGCCTGTCTCCGTCAACACAACAAGGGCAGACAGGAATGTCTGCCTCACACAAGGTGCAGCAGACATTCCTGTCTGCCCAAGAGAAAGTGGAAGGTCGAACCGGGCTGTAGGTAGGCTGTACGTTCACGGCCTCATCAGCGGGGGCGCACACGCTTTGCCTTGGTTCCACAGTTGAGGTAGGCTGTACGTGTGACCCGTCGAGAGGTGGGCTGAATACGCTTTGCCTTGGTTCCACAGTTGAGGTAGGCTGTACCTCGCCCCGAGTGTAAACCCCTCGTCCGGCGCTTTGCCTTGGTTCCACAGTTGAGGTAGGCTGTACCTCATACGAGAACAGGAGGGGGCGGTGCGGGCTTTGCCTTGGTTCCACAGTTGAGGTAGGCTGTACGAGGGCAGGACGGGGCGTTGCGGCTCCCGGCTTTGCCTTGGTTCCACAGTTGAGGTAGGCT
>JAKPUV010000442.1 GCA_029554925.1 Candidatus Hydrogenedentota bacterium
ATCTGCCACGTCACCCACCACAGCATCAAGAACTGGATCAAGCAGGGGCTGATCAAGGCATCGCGCACGCCGGGCGGCCATTACCGCATTCTCGAAAAGGACCTGGACAAGTTCCGGGAGCGGTTTGACATGTTCCCCCGGGAGAAGGGCCCGTCCACCAAGCGGATCATGGTGGTGGACGACGACCCGGACGCGCTGGCGCTGATGGACCGCATCCTTTCGGATGAGGGGTTTGAGCTGGTGAAGGTGGCGAACGCCACGGAGGTGGGGCTGAAGGCGGTGCAGATGACGCCCGACCTGATCCTGCTGGACTTCCTGATGCCCGAAATCAACGGGTTTGAGGTGTGCGCGGCGCTGCGGGCGAACGAACTCACCCGCAGCATTCCGATCATGGCGGTGACCTGCCTCTCGAAGGAGAAGGACATCGAGCGCATCTTCGCGTCCGGCGCGGACGACTACCTGTCCAAACCGTTCAAGGTGGACAACCTGCTTGCGAAGGTGCGCGAGCTGGTGGGCAAGGGGCGCAACGCGGAGTAAGGCCCCCAGGGGTCCGGCCCGGGAGCGAGCCATGCGCAAAATGCTGACGCGCGGCAGCCTGGAACGGCGTTTCGTGGTCTCCATCCTCTGGGTGGGTGTGATCCCCATGATGCTGGCCATGGTGATCGGCTATCTGGCCGCGCGCGAGGCCCAGCAGATCGCCACCCTCCAGAATCTCTCCACGGCGGCGAAAAAGACGGCGGACGGCATCCGCCTCGCCATGGGCGAGCGGGAGTACATGATCACCCGCCTGGGCGGCTCCCCCCCCCTCGCGCGGTTTCTGCGGGAGCACGCCTCAAACCCCTCGGCCTCCGCGGAGGCGGCGCTGGCAGTGCTGCGGACAGAGCTCGCCGAAAGCGGCGGCCGCACGCTGAACGCGGGCGTGTACGACCTTCAGGGAAGGCTGGCCGCGGCGGCGGGCGGGCCCGACCAGGTGCTGCCGGCCGATCTGAGCGAGCCGGACCGGATCACGGGGGCGCGCTTCCTGGACATCCGCTATGTGACCGACGAGGAGGAGTATGTGGCGGTGCTTGCGGCGCCCGTGCGCTCCGGCGCGGAGGACGGGGTGCTGGGGTATCTGGTGGAGGTGCAGAGCCTGCGCGAGCTCCTCAATTTCATCCTGGGGGACCGGAGCCGCAAGACTGTCCGGTCCGGCGTCTATGACCGCTACGAGATTGTCATCTACTCCGAGCGCGCCCGGCTGGTGGTGTATCCGGACATCACCTCGGAGGGGGAGGCCGCGCCGCCGCGCTACGCCACCGTGGACCCGAAACTGGCCGAGCGCTTCACCCGGAACCCCTCGCGCGACGCGGACGCCTTCTTCCTCTGGAACTACGAGTCCCACGGCGGGCGGGCGCCCGTGCTGCTCGCCTACCAGCGGCTGGTGCCGGGCACGGACGTGTTTGTGGCGGTGCACCGGCCGACGCCGCAGGTCTTCTCCCGCATCAATCTGGCGGCGCTGGTGACCCTGGCGGTCACAAGCGTTCTGATCGGCATTTTCTGCGCCGTGGCCTACCGGATTGTGAACAACACCATCATCCGCCCCCTCTCGCTGCTGAGCGAGGGCGCGCAGATCGTGCGCCAGGGGGACCTCGACCTGAAACTCAAGGTGGAGACGGGGGACGAGATCGAGGAACTGGCCAACTCGTTCAACGAGATGGCGGCGGCGCTCCGCCACAACCTGGGGCGGCTGCGCCAGTCGGAGGAGAAGTACCGGAACCTCGTCACCAGCATGCGCGACGGCCTTTTCCAGACCGGGGCGGACGGCGCGCTGGTGTTCATCAACCCCGCGGGCGTGGAGATTCTCGGATTCCGCGACTACGGCGAGGCGCTGGGCGTCTGCCTGGAGGACCTCTGCGAGGACCGCGCCGTCTGGGAAGGGCTTATTGACGGCGGGACGGGCGAAAGCGCCTTCCGCACCGTGCGCATCTGGATGCGGCGGCCCGACGGGGGGCGTGTCTGCGTGGAGGTTTCCGGACGGCGCATGGTGGGCGAGGACGGGGTGTTTGAGGGGATCGGCGGCACCTTCCGCGATGTCACCCAGAACGTCCTCCTGGAGGGCGAGGCCGGTGAGCGCGCCGAGCGGATCGCCGTCATCAACCAGATAGCCAACGTGATCAACTCCAGCCTGGAGGCGGGGCTCCTCTACGAGAGCCTCACGGCCGAGCTGCGCCGGGTGATCCATTTCGACTACGCCGCCATCTCGCTGCGCCTGGAGGACGACCCGGACCGTTTTGAGACCCGGCAGCTCTGGCCCGAACCCCGCGAGGGGCGCGAGCAGTTCCCCCGGCTCGACGGGGGCGACAGCTGCGCGGCATGGGTCGTGGCGGAGGGGCGGGCCCTCCGCGCGGAGGACATCCGGTTTCCGGGGAGCGTCTTCGCGTTCCAGTTCCCGGAAACCATCCACGGCGTGCTGTGCGTCCCCCTCTTCGCGCGGGGGGAGGTGATCGGCGCGCTGAACCTCGGCTCCGCGGTATCGGGGGGCTTCTCCGACCACGAGGCGGCGGTGCTGGAGCAGCTTTCGCCGCACCTGGCGGCGGCGCTGCGCAACGCGCACCTGCTGGAGAGCCTGAAGCAGTCCCTGGAGGAGGTGACGCGGGCGCGCGAGAAGCTGCGCCTGGCCAACGACGAGCTGAAGTCCCTGGACGAGATGAAGACCAACCTGCTGTCGAACGTCTCCCACGAGCTGCGCACACCCCTGGTGGCCGTGATGGGCTACACCGACATGGTGCTCAACGAGAAGGCGGGCCCCGTCACGGAGACGCAGCGCGAGTACCTGCGCGTCAGCATGCGCAATGTGGAGAAACTCGTCACGCTGATTGAGAACCTGCTCGACTTCTCCCGGCTGCACCGGGGCACCGAGGAGATGACCTTCACGCGCTTCAACCTGCTGGACTGCGTGCGCGCGAGCATGGAGAGCGTGAAGCCCCGGGCGGACGCCCGCGGCATCACCCTGCGGTGCGAGGCGAGGGACCCCTCGGGGGCGCCCTTCGCCGGCCCCATCATGGTCGAGGGGGACAAGGGAAAGATCGGGCAGGTCTTCAACAACCTGCTGTCGAACGCCGTGAAATTCAACCGGGAAGGGGGCGAGGTGGCCGTGCTGGCGGAGCTCCGCCACGGCACGGTCTCCATATCGGTGACGGACACGGGCATCGGCATCCCCGCGGAGGCGCTCGACAAGGTGTTCGACCGCTTCTACCAGGTGGACTCCTCCTCCACGCGGAAGTATGAGGGCACGGGGATCGGGCTGGCCATCTCCCAGGACATCGTCCGGCTGCACGGCGGCCGCATCACCGTCACCAGCCGGCTGGGAGAGGGGGCCACTTTCCATTTCACGCTGCCGGTGGTGCGCCCGGAGGAGCCGGACGGCGGGGCGGGCGCGGCCTTCTCGCCGGAGACCCGCCTGCTCGTCGAGGTGGTCTCCCAGGACCGGGCGCTCCCGTTTCAGGTGCGCAGCCTGCTGGTGCCGGACGGCATAGACGTCATCCACGCCCCGAACCCGGCGTCGGCGGTGGCCCTGTCGAAAAGATACACCCCCGACTGCATCCTTGTGGACACGGAGGCGGGGCCGCTGGGCGCCTTTGTGCTGGAGGAGATGCTGCAGGAGCCGGCCGGCGCGGAGGTGCCCATCGTCCTGCTCACCAATGATGACGGCCTTTTTGAGAAATACCGCCGGCGGCGCCTGGTCGCGGCGCGCGTCCGGCGCACCTTCCGCAAGAGCGCCCTCCTCAGCGCCATCCACTCGGCGGTGAGCGGCGTCACCGAGGCCTCGCGGCACCTGGGCGTGCGTGTCCTGTGCGTTGATGACGATCCGGAGATCGGGGGGGTCATCGCCCGCTTCCTCGACGACGAGGGCTTCGCCGTGGACATCGTCACCACGGGCGCCGAGGCGATGGTCCGGGTGAAAACCGGCGACTATTGGCTGGTGCTGCTGGACATCGCCCTGTCGGACATGGACGGCTGGGAGGTCTGCCGCCGCATCAAGGGCGACCCCGAACTGGCCGGTATCAAGGTCTTTCTCGTGACCGGGCGGCCAGTGGACAACGAACTGGGCCTGCTGCGGGACGCCGGCGCCGATGGATACCTGCTCAAGCCCTTCCACAGCGAGGACCTGATGACCGCGGTCCGCGCCTTTGA
>JAKPUV010000446.1 GCA_029554925.1 Candidatus Hydrogenedentota bacterium
TGACCCGCCGCCCGGTGCGCCGCGAGAGGCTCTCCGCGAGCGCCCGCTCCGACGCGGGGGACAGGGGCGCCGCGGCGGCCACCTCGGCCCCGGCGCGGTTGAGCCGGTCGTCCACGAGCGCCGCCAGCGCCGCCGCCGTCCACGGCAGGAGCGCCATGCGGTTGCGGGCGAGCATGCGCTGGAGCAGGCGGCAGGCCTCCGGGGGGGCGCCGAGCGCGTTGAGCACGGCGTCCAGCAGGGCCGTCCGCTCCGCCAGGCCCACGGCGGGGTTTTCCAGGGCCGCGCGGAACAGCGGGTCGGCCGCGCGGAGGCCGCGCAGGGCGGCCACGGCGGCGCCGGCGCGCTCCAGCGCCGCGGGGTCCGAAACGGACTCCGCCAGCGCGCGGGCGTATCTTCCGGCCAGCAGCGCCTCCTTCATGACGCGCGCTCCAGCAGTTTCGTGAACATCTCGACCTCCGCGTCCAGGCGGTCCGTGTCCGCGGCGGCGCGGCAGGCGCGCTCCGCGAGGGCCGCCGCCTCCTCCACCAGCCCGGTGCGCAGGGCGGCGTAGGCCCGGTGGCGTTCGGCGCGGAGCCGCTCCTCCGTATCCCGCTCCAGCTCGGCGCGCCGGGCCTCGAAGGCCCGCTCCATCCGTTCGGCGTCGCGCGCCAGGGTGTCCTCCGCCTCGCGCCTCACCCGCTCCTCCACCTCCATGAACGCGCCGATGCGGCGGCCGGCCTCGGCCTCGAGGCGCTCGGTCTCCGCGCGGGTGTCGGCCGCCTCCTCCAGACCGCGGCGCACCTCGGCGACGCGCCCGTCGAGGAAGTCGAGCAGGGGAGTCCGCAGGAACCATCCGAAGAGGGCGACCAGCACCAGGACGTTGAGGGCGCGGAAGTAGAGGATATAGTGGGAGGCCCGGCGGCGCTCCTCCTGGAACCAGGGCGTCGCCTCGTACTTGTTCACAAACTCGGCCATCTCGTGCTGCTCCTCCGTGGCCGGGGGGTGCAGCAGGGGGCGCTCCTCATGGAGCATGAACCATTCGGACTTCTTGATTTCGAGGTACTTGCGGTGCTCGGTGCCGTGGACCCGCAGGTACGCCTCCGAGAGGTTGGGCGACTGGAACAGGGTGACGCCCAGCGTGGACCCGAGGATGTAGAGGGCCATCGCGGCGACCACGAACTGCCAGTGCAGCTCGCGCGGCAGCTCGCGGCGCGTCCAGTGCTTCTCCGTGTCCGGGCGCGTCATGGGCGGCGCCCTCCGGGGCCGATGCGCCGCGCCATCTCGTCCGCCAGCCCGGGGACCAGCTCCGGAAACCGCGCCCGCCCCTGCGCCGTCAGGGCGTCCATGGCGGCGGCCTCCGCCGCCACGCGCGCCTCGGCCTCCCGGTGCAGCTCCTCCATGCGCCGCCGCCGCTCCGCCGCCGCGCGCGCGCGCCCCTCCCGGACGCGCCCCGCCGCCTCGCGGTGGATCGCGGCGAGCCGCCGGTCATAGACGGCGTCCAACTCGGCGGCGCGGCGCGCCGCGGCCTCGGCGCCGGCCCGGTCCTGCTCCATGCGGAGCTGCCGGGCGTCCATGGTCCGGAGCAGCGGGCGCAGCACGGCGCGGTTGGTCCCCCAGAGGAAGAGGAGGAACAGGAGCAGTTCCACGACTAGTGTGAAGTCAAGGGAAAGCACGGGGATGCCTTCTGTGCCGCTCGGCCCGGGTTAGAGGAAGAGCCAGATGACGAGCGCGACCACGAGGGCGTAGATCGAGTTCGATTCCGTGATGGCCTGGCCGATGATCATGGTGCGGGTGATGACCGGGGCGGCCTCGGGGTTGCGGGCAATGCCCTCCACGGCCTTCGCGGCCGCGTGGCCCTCGCTGAGGCCGGCGCCAAAGACGCCCGCCCCGATGGCGATCGCCATGGCGAAGGCCTTTCCGATGGAGACCAGGTCGGCGCCGGAGACGGCCCGGGCCGCCTCCTCCGCCTGGCCGAGGGAACTCTGCAGAACCGCCATGATTGTCGCACTGTCCATTGCACCCGTGTCCTTATGTGGTTGTGGGGGGGTGAAGAAGGGGATCGAACGGAACGGCCGCCTCCGGCGGGAACAGGGGGCTTATCCGCCCTGCTCCTCCAGATTGATGGCCAGGTAGACCAACGCGAGCATCGCAAAGACGAAGGCCTGGACGGCCGACTCGAAGACCAGCAGGAACACGTCCAGGAACATGGGCGTGAACATCTCATAGGTGAGGCTGCCCAGCACGACGATCACGATCGCCGCACCGGTGATGTTGCCGAAGAGGCGGCACGAGATGGAAACCACGCGGGAGAGGTTCTCCACGACGGCCATGGGCAGGAAGAAGAAGACCCCGCTCAGTTTCCCGATGACGGCCCCCGCCGTCAGCGGGCCCTCGTGTGCCCAGAAGGGCCCGAGCATCTCGCGCAGGCGGCCGCGCGCGCCGTGGCGGCGCACGCCGCAGTAGTTCGAGTAGACCACCGTCATGGAGCCCAGGGCCAGCGTGCAGTTGAGGTCGCTGGTGGGCTCCTCCACGTGCGGAAGGGGCAGCAGCGGCAGGGAGTTGCACGCGAAAATGAAGAGGAACAGCACGGCGATCAGGGGGAGGTACCGGCGGTGCTCCCCCTTCTCGCGCGGGTTCAGCGCGTCATGGACGATCTGGTCGAAGGAGGAGACGAACGCCTCGACGGCCGCCTGCGCCCGGCCGGGCACCCAGGAAAGCCGGCGCACGCAGAGCCACAGCACCCCCCACAGCACGACCATGGCCAGCAGGGTGTTGGCAATGGTGTCCACATTCACCCCGCCGAAAGGGATCGGGATGTTTGTGAACGGCACATAGTGCCAAACCAGGCGCTCACCGATTTCGTCCATCATGGGACCGCGACCCTGTTCTCATGTCCAGGCCGGAAACGCCGACCGCGGCCGTCACCAGGTGCGCCAGCAGGAGGCCGGCGGCCGCCCCGAACAGACCCCGGGCCTGCGCGGTGTCGAGGGAGTAACCCTTGGCAAGGGCAAGGAGGTAGGCGGACAGTCTAAGGAGCACCCAGAGAGACGGCAACCATTTTATGCCCCCTCCGGAAAGCCGTTCAACTTTCTGGGCCCCCAGGCAGATCATGTGGAACCCGAACACGGAGGCGAGGCCGCCGCCCAGCAGCCCCTGGGCCGCCGCCGCCCCGAAAACGGCCCAGACCGCGGGCACAAGAAGCGCCAGCAGGGCCAGCGAAACGCCCGTGACCGTCCGGCGCAGGCCGGGCACCCCGGACGGGGGAGGGACCCCGGGGGAATGTCTCTCTTCAGGCATGGGGCGGCATTCTAGCCCCCGGGCGGCGGCATTGCAAGGCACTGCAAGCCCCCAAGGGGGGATCCAAGAGCGTTCCGCCCGTGGAGTTTGTCCCCGTGAGCCATCAGACGGCCGGGCCCGTTTCCTCCGTCCGGGTCATCCGGGGTACATCACCCGTTTCTCGCGGTCGTAGCGCTGGCGCTGGCCGGACTCCAGGGCGGCGGCGGCCATGATGCTGGCGACCGAGTGCTGGTGGCCGAACTCGATGTCGGCGTTGGGCCGCTGGCGGCTGCGGAGGCAGTCGAGCCAGTTGGCCATGTGGTTCTCGTCGGGTGGCGGCTGGAGGATGCCCTGCCCGAACTTCGCGCCGGCGCCGCCCTCATCGCCGTACTGGAGGGTGAGCAGGTCGAGGGTGCCGTGCTGGCCGTGCAGGGTGTAGTGGGTGCCCGCCGCGTTGGTGAGGTTCATGCACCACTCGAAAAGGAAGCCCTCGGGGTAGTCGAGAAGGGCGTGGAAGAGGTCCGTGTGCTCGCGGCCGTCCTTCCAGACGTAGATGTTGCCCAGGGCCACGGCGGCGTCGGGGTACGACGCGTTCATGATCATGTGGGCCTGGTCCACGAGGTGGACCATCCACAGGCCGGCGATGCCGTTGCAGCACATCTTGTAGAGGTGCCAGCGGCGCAGGAGTTTCGGGTCGAAGTCCACCTTGGGCCGGTTGAACAGGTAGGCCTCCCAGTCCACGTCCTTCTCCTTGCAGTCGGCGAAGTCGCGGGCCCACCGGGCGTGGTTGAAGCAGTTGGCCGCGGAGATGCGCGAGACATGGCCCAGCCGCCCCGAGGCGATGAAGTCGCGGGCGGCCTTCTGCCGCCCCTCGCTGCGGTACTGCGTGCCCACCTGCACCACGAGGTTCTTTTTCCGCGCCAGGTCGAGGGCGGCGGTCGCCTCCTCGACGGTCTGCGACATGGGCTTCTCGACGTAGACGTCCTTGCCCGCCTTGAGCGCCTCGATCATGATGGGCGTGTGGGCGAAGTCCGGCGTGGCGATGATGACGGCGTCCACGTCCTTGCGCTTGAGCAGCTCGCCGAACCGCGCCGTCTCGAAGGGTTTCTTCCCGTGGTCCTTCTTCACCCGCTCCGAGGCGCGGGCGAGGTTGGGCTTCCACACGTCGCACACCGCCGTCACCGTCACGTTGTGGCTCTTTTTCAGCTTGGCCAGCTCGGCCAGGTGCGACCCCATGCGCTCGCCCGTGCCGATCAGGCCGAGCTGGATGCGGTCGTTGGCCCCCAGGGCGCCGCGCGAAAGCATCACGCCGGCGGCCGACGCGGCCATGAACTCCCTGCGTGAAAACGAAGCTCCGGACATGACAGCTCCTTCTGGCGCGCCGCGCGGCGCGCCGGTTGTGTGTTGCGGCTCAGGCCCCGCCGCCGGGGTCGCGCAGCACGGCGTACCAGGTCCCCGCCGCGAAGTATGCCAGCGTGGGGACGATCATCCAGGTCCTGAGAAAGGCGTGGCGCGCCTCGTAGCCCGCCGCGCCCTGCGCCAGCACCCACGCGGGCCACGCCAGGCACACCAGCAGGGAGAGCAGGGCGGCGGTGCCCAGGGCAACTTCAAGGGGCCTGCGCGGGCGGCCGGGCGCCACGGGGGCTCCGGCGGCGCGCGGCGGGGCGGCGGCGGCTGTTTCGTCCGCCGTTTCGGGCGCGGCGGACCGCGCCCCGGCCGCCGCCGCGAAGAGGGTGTACAGGACAATGGTCAGCGCCCAGGTGGGCAGGAAAAGGAAGAACAGGTGGAGGACGCCGGTCTTCTCCAGCGTGACGGCGGCGGCGATGGCGAGGCCCCACGCCCCCAGGGCGGGCCAGAAGACGTTGCGGCCGCCGCGGGTGGCCCAGAACCGCGCGAAGCCGATGCGCGGGAAGACCCAGTGCTCCGCGAAGACGACGGCCCCCACGGGCATCAGGAGCAGGCCGTAGTAGCCGACGAAGTCCGTGAGCTTCACAAAGACCCACGGCGAGCACGCGATGACCGTCGTGAACACCCCCGCCACGAGCGTCACCAGCCAGCGCGGCCACCCCGGCGTCACCGCCTGGAGCGCCAGCCCCGCGCGGTAGAGCGTCGGGTTCGACGTGGTCCACCCCGCGATCACCACGGCGAGGATGCCCGAGACCCCGAGCGCGTGGTGGGCCAGCGCGCCCGCGTCCACCTGGTCCGGCCCGATGCGCAGCATGGCC
>JAKPUV010000463.1 GCA_029554925.1 Candidatus Hydrogenedentota bacterium
CGTCCGGCGAGGGGGGAATTGGCGCGGGTGACGCGGCCGGAGCGGAGGGCGTCGTAGTATTCGAGGCCGTGGCGGACGATGCCGGTGATGGGCGCGTTCGCGGGGGTGTTGTAGTAGGTGGGCATGCCGTCGAGGCCTTCGGGGTTGCCGACGCGCACGGGGAGCCGGCTCACGGTCTCCAGCAGGGCCGCGAAGGTGCGGATTTCGGCGCCGCCGCCGGTGAGGACGATGCCCCGGGCCAGCATCTGGTTCATGCGGTGGCGGTTGAGGAAGCGGGCGATCTCCTCGGCGAGCTCCTGCGCCCGGGCGAAGATGATCTCATCCACAAGCCGGCGCGAGACCATGTCGGGGGCGCCGTTGACGGGGCTCTTGAGCTTGACGCGGGGCGAGTCGGCGTCGGGGGGGGGCGGGGCGGCGTGGGCGGTGTCGGTTCCGCCCTCCTGCTGCAGCTGGTCGAGCAGGAGCCTGCTGACGCCGTACTCCTGCAGGATCTCGCCGGCCTCGTCGAAGCGCACCTTGAGGCCCGCGCTGAGGTCGTTGACCATGAGCACGGTGCCCTGCGGGATGTAGGCCGTCCCGAGGATGCTCATGTCGTGGTAGGCGGCGATGCCGATGCCGGAGTGCCCGACGTCCACGACCGCCGCGCCGAGCTGCATGTCCTCGCTGCTGAGGCAGCCGAGGGCGGCGGCGATGGGCTGGTAGACGAAGTCCTCGAGGATGCGCTTCTGCGAGTCGATGCAGGCGCGCAGGTTGTCCGCCGCCACCGAGGGGATGTTCGCCACATGGATCTTGGCCTTGAGCACCGAGCCGTGCATGCCGAGGGGCTCGATGACGCGGGTGCCGTCCACCTGCCACTCCTGCGACGAGGTGGAGGTGATGGCGTAGCAGCCGGGGGACAGCGCGTTCTGCGCGGCGTTGGCCCTGGCGCTGTCGAGGTGCTCCAGTTCGACGACCCCCTTGTTCAGGGGCACGCCGCCCTCCTGCACGACGGAGCGCGCGGCCTCGGAGGTGATGCCGCAGAAGAGGGCCTGGGCCTGGGCGCCGGACTTCTTCCGCGCCTCCTCCAGCGCGGCCCGCAGCGCCCGCTGCGCGTCGTGCTGGTTTTGGATCTGGCCGTGGCGCACGCACCCGCGCGAGGGGCTGGCCCCGTCCCCCCGGTACCGGAGGGAGCCGTCGGCCGTCCGCTCCGCGATGAGCACGCGCACGTACCGCGCCCCGAAATCCGCCGCCGCGACCAGTTCGCCTTTTCTGCCCAAGGGTTGCCCCTCCTTTCGCGCGCCGCGCTAGAAAAGCATGCCGTCCCGCTGCCCGTCCTCCGCCGCCGCGCCGCCCCCGTCCAGGGGCCGGGTGATCTCCCCGATGGCGCGCCGCCGCTCCTCAAGTTCCGTCTCCAGCGCCAGGATGTCGCCGAGAATGCCCCGCCGCCCCTCCTCCAGGTCCGCCACGCGGGCGCGGGCCTTCTCCAGAAACTCGCGCGCCGCCTCCTCCTCCTCCATGAGCGCCTCCACCTCCGAGCTGACCAGGCTCTCCGCCGCGACGGTGTCCGTCCGCGCGGTCTCCTGGTCCCGCAGGCGCTGCGCGGCGGCGGCGCGCTCCTCCTGCAGCGCGGCGATCCGCGCGTCCAGGTCCGCCAGCTCCCCGCGCGTGTCGGCGATCTCGCCGTCGAGCGCGGCGATGCGCGTCCGCGCGTCCCGCGCGTCCGCCTCGCGCGCGGCGATCTGCTCCTCCGCCAGGCGCACCCGCTCCTCTGCCTCGCGCACGCGGCGCGCCGCGTCCTCCGAGGCCTCGCCGTTCAGGTCCAGGCGGCTGCGCGCGCCGTCGAGGGCCGCCGACACATGGTCGGCCTCCGTCCGCGCCAGGGCCGCCGCCAGATGCAGCGCCAGCAGCTTCGCCCCGGCGACGTCGCCCGCCAGAATGGCGGACTGCATGTCCCGGTTGATTTCCTCCACCGTCCGCGGGGCCGGGGGAGCCGGGGGCGCGGGCGTTTCGGCGGACTCTTCGGGCGCCTCCGGCGCCTCCGCGTCCTCCTCCGCCTCGGGCGGTTCGGGGGCGTTCTCCTCCGCCGCTTCGGGGGACTCGTCCGTGGTCTCAGGCGTCTCGGGTTGCTCCTCCGCTTCCGGCGGTGCGGCGTCGGATTCCGTCTCCTCCGGCGCGTCCGTGGTCTCCCTCTCCTCGGTGGCGGGCTCCTCCTCCGCGACATCGCCGCGCAGGTCTATCTCGCCCAAGTCCTCCTCCACCGGTGCCTCGTCCTCCACCTCCAGCCGCGTGTCGTCCTCGGGGGACTCCTCCTCCGGATCCGTGCCGGCGTTGTCCTCCCAGGGGGACTCGGGGGCTTCGGGGGCCGCTTCTTCCGGGGCGGGGCCGTCCACTTCGGGCACCCCGCCAAAGGGGGCGTCGGGGATTTCCGCCGCGGGCGCCTCCGGAACAGGGGCGGGCGCGGGCGGTTCGACCGGGGTGGCGGGCACAGGCGCAACGGGGGCGGGCGCGGGCTCGTCCTCGGCGGCCTCGTCCTCCACGAGCACGATGCCGTCGCGGCGCATGACCTCGAGCGCGCCCTGGTAATGCTTCTGCCAGGCCATGCGGACCGTCGGCGTTTCGTTGTCAATGATGATGTCGCCGATCATCATGGAGAGGGCGTCGTCGCAGGCGCGCAGGAAGGGGAGGCACTGCGCCGTGCGCCGCGCCCGCTCATAGCTGCACAGCACCCGCGCCGTGTCCGTGACCGCCTCGCGCAGGGTGTCCCACCCGTTCTCGGCGGCGATGTTGAGAATCTTCAGCAGCTCCTGCAGGCACTCGCCGGGCCACTGCGCGTGCTCGGGCGCGCCCGTGGCGTGCTGGATGTGGCGCTTGAACCGGCCCAGGGAAATAAGCACCGACTGCGACGGGTCATTGGACGCGGCTCCCGGCTGCGGTGTGAACGGCTCTTCTGGCATGACCTGCTCCTCCAATTCCGGCACCGGCGCGTCGCCGGCGCGCGCCGCGTCGTCTTCCACCGGGGGCTCCGTCGCGGAGGCGGAGTTCTCCCCGAACAGCTTCCGTCCGAACGCCGCCCATGTCTTGTTCTGTTTACCGAAGCGCACCGAGAGATACCTCCGTGCGGACGATTTTAGCACAAGCGGACCGGGGACACAATATATATTGTGGTTTTTTCGGCCGCCACCGGGGAAAACACACAATATAGCGGTGCTTTTCGAGGAAAGAACTCCGGGACAATGCCGCCGGACACGGGAACGGGAGAATTCCGCCGCGCCGTGTGCTATTCTAGGCGGAATGAAAAAACGGCCGCCTTCGGGCGCAACAAGAGGACACGAGGGCAATGACACAGCATGTATTGGCGGGAATGGTGGCGTCGCTGGTTTTGGGCGCGGGCGTCTGCGCGGCGGAGCCGCCGCGGGCGGAGCATCCCCGGCCCGACATGATGCGCGGCGCGTGGATGACCCTGAACGGGGAGTGGGAGTTCGCCGAGACGGACGATGACAAGGCGGAGTTCCTCGGCGAGGCCGCGTACCCCGACAAGATCACCGTCCCCTTCTGCCGCGAGAGCGCCCTGTCGGGCCTCGGCCGCACGGGCTTCATCCGCAACGTGTGGTACCGCCGGACCTTCGACGCGCCCGCGGGCGACGGGTGGTCGGGGCGGCGGGTCCGCCTGCACATCGGCGCGTGCGACTGGCGCACGCGGGTGTGGGTCAACGGAACCCTCATGGGCACGCACACCGGCGG
>JAKPUV010000469.1 GCA_029554925.1 Candidatus Hydrogenedentota bacterium
GGTGTCCGTGGTGCTTTCGGGCGGGGACTATCTGCTTACCGAACCGCTGAGGGCGGAGGCGCTGGGCAGGGAGGGGGTGCCGGTGGAAATCGTCGCCAAGCCGGACGAGACGCCGGTGATCCATGGCGGGGTCCGCGTGACGGGCTGGCGGGAAGAGGGGGGGCACTGGGTGGCGGACTTCCCGGCGGGGCTTCCCGCAGGGGCCGACCTGTCGGCGTTGTGGGTGAACGGCCGCCGGGCCACCCCCGCGCGCACGCCGAACGCGACCAACGAAGCCGGTGATTTTCCCAAGGACTCCGACTTCTTCTACACGGCGGGTCCGGTGATGGCGAAGACGGCGGACGGCAAGGGGGACAAGAGCGCGACGGCCTTCCAGTATGGCGAGGGGGACTTGCAGGCCTGGCCGGGGCTGGACGAGGCGGTCTTCGTCGTGTTCCATTCCTGGGAGACCTCGCTGCACCGGGTGGAGCGTCTGGACACGGAGAAGCGCGAGGTGCATTTCAAGAAGGCCGCCGCCTGGCCCTTCACCCGCTGGCTGCCGAAGCAGTGGTACTTCGTGGAGAATCTGATGGAGGGGCTTGACCAGCCCGGCGAGTGCGTGATTTCCCCCAAGACGGGAAAAATCCACTACCTGCCGCGCCCGGGCGAGACCCTGGACACCGTGGACGCCTGGGTCCCTGTTGCGAAGCAGCTGCTGGTGCTGGCCGACGGTGCGGGGCCCGTGGCGGGCGTCACCCTGCGCGGCCTTCGCTTTGAGCACACGGGCTGGGGCGTGGGGCCCGAGGGCCACAGCGACAGTCAGGCGGCGTTCAGCGTGCCGGCGATGCTGGACCTGCGCGGGGCGCACCTCTGGAAGATTCAGCGGTGCACGCTGGCCCACGGCGGCACCTACGGCGTGTGGTTCGGCAAGGGCTCCGCCGGGAACCTGCTGGAGCAGTGCGAGATCACCGACATGGGCGCTGGCGGGGTGCGCATCGGCGAGGGGGCCAGCCCCGGAACCCCGGAGCAGACGGCGGACGGCAACACGGTGGACAACTGTTTCCTCCACGATCTGGGGCGGGTGTACCGGGGGGCCGTGGGCGTGTGGATCGGCCGCAGTTCATACAACCGGATCACGCACAACGAAATCTGCGACGTGCGCTACACGGGGGTGTCCGTGGGCTGGAGCTGGGGGTACGATCCCAGCTCGGCGAACAACAACCTGATTGAGAGCAACCACATCCACCACATTGCCAACGGCCAGCTCAGCGACACGGGGGGCGTGTACACCCTGGGCATCTCGCCTGGCACCGCCATCCGGGGCAACTACATCCACGACGTGCTGTCGAACCCGAAGATTTCCGGGGGCTGGGGCCTTTACACCGACGAGGGCAGCACGGACATCGTGCTGGAGAACAATGTGGTGGTGAACACCGAGACCGGCGGGTTCCACCAGCACTACGGAAAAGAGAACCGCGTCCGGAACAACATCTTCGCCTTCTCGCGCCGCGAGCAGCTCATCCGCTCCCGCGAGGAGGAGCACATTTCCTTCTTCTTCGAGAACAACATCGTCTATTACGACAACGGGAAGCTGCTGGGGAGCACCTGGAAGAACGGCAACTTCCGCCTGTCCAACAACTGCTACTGGGACACTTCGGGAAAGAAACCCGAGTTTGCCGGCATGAGTCTTGAGGAGTGGCAGGCGGCGGGGCACGATGCGGGGTCGGTCGTGGCGGACCCGAAGTTTGCGGACGCCGAAAACCGTGATTTCACCCTGGCGGACGACTCCCCGGTCCATGAACTGGGGTTCACGCCCCTGGATCCGTCCGAGGCGGGGCTGTACGGCCCCGGGGACTGGACCGAGCGCGTGAAGAAACAGCGGTAGCCCATGAACGGGGACGCCGAGGTGTTTGCCTTGTCCGGCGGGGACACGTTGTTCCGGGTAAGGGTGCAGCCGAAGGCCTCGCGCAACGCCCTGGTGGCGGGGGAGGAGGGCCGGGTGCGGGTGGCGCTCACCGCACCGCCGGTGGAGGGCGCGGCGAACGAGGCGCTGGTGAAGTATGTGGCCGGGCTGCTGGGCATTCCCCGGCGCCGGGTCACGCTCGAAAGCGGCGCCCAGTCCCGGGAAAAGGTGCTGCGGCTTGCGGGGTTGTCCCCGGCCGAGGTGGCGCGCCTGCTGGGAGTTGAGCAACCGAAGCAAGGGTGAGTTCCGCGGGTTGCCAAGTGGCCCGGGGTGGGGCCGGGCGGGTATAATGAGCTGAAGTTCAGGAAGGTTACGGAATCATATGGGTTTGAAACATGATGTGGACGAGGCGGTTGCGGCCATCCGCAGCCGTTCCGGGCTGGTTCCGCAGGTTGGGATCATCCTGGGCACCGGCTTGGGTTCCCTGGCGGAGAAGATATCCGTTGACACGGTGGTGGGGTATGCGGACATTCCCCATTTTCCCGAGCCGACGGTGGACGGGCATGCCGGAGAGCTGATCCTCGGGCATCTGGCGGGCAAGGCCGTGGTCGCCCTGTCCGGGCGTTTCCACCGCTACGAGGGGTATTCCCTTCAGCAGGTGACCTTCCCGGTGCGTGTGGCCCGGGCGCTGGGGGTGGAGACGCTGGTGGTGTCCAACGCGGCCGGGGGCATGAACCCGCAGTTTCAGGCGGGGGATCTCATGGTCATCACGGACCACATCAACCTGATGGGGGACAACCCGCTCATCGGCGAGAACGACGAGGCGCTGGGGCCCCGGTTTCCGGACATGTGCGAGCCCTACGCGAACGACCTGATCGCCCTGGCGGAGGCGGTGGCGCTGGAAAATGGAATCAAACTGAGCCGCGGGGTGTATCTTGCGGTGACGGGACCCTGCCTGGAGACCCGGGCCGAGTACCGGTTCATGCGCATGATCGGCGGCGACGCCGTCGGGATGAGCACGGTGCCCGAGGTGATTGTGGCGGTCCAGTCCGGGCTGCGCGTGCTGGGGTTCTCGGCCATCACGGACGAGTGCCTGCCCGACGCGCTGAAGCCGGCGGACATTGAGAAGATCATCGCCGTGGCGAACGCGGTGGAGCCCCGGCTCTCCGCGCTGGTCACGAAGTGTCTGGAGCGGATGTAGCCTTCCGCGGCATTGGAGTGTGTTTCAACAGAGGAAAGGCGGGCCGGGGCCCGCGTCGCTTTCAGGGGCCTTTTTTGGAGGATTTGCAGTCATGGTTGTAAACGCGTTGCGTTCGGTGTTTGTCATCGCCAGCGGCATCATGGGGTATCTCTGGGCCAACTACTTTGTCGAGGCCTCGGTGCTCCAGGGAAACGAGGCCGTCAACGAACTGCTCTGGAAGGGGGTGGGGGTCGGCATCGGCGCCGTGGTGGCGGTTCTGGTCCTGCTCGCCGTGCGCTTCATCACCCAGGAGATTTACGAGCGCCTGGCCCCCGCCGTGGTCGCCGTGGTCATCGCCATCCTGCTGGGGTTCACGGTCTCGCAGTACATGCTCTACTGGTTCCCCAAGGCCGACACCACGCTCAAGGTGTTTGTGGCCGTGTCCGTGGTTCTCATGTTCGGCTATGTCGGCATCTATCTGGCCCTCAGCCGCGCCTCCAACTGGACCTCCCTCGTGCAGGCTGTGCAGAAGCGCAGCGTCCCCGTGGGCGGGGCCGGGTCGCTGAAGCTGGTGGACACGAGCGTGCTCATTGACGGCCGGATCTCCGACATCTGCGCCAGCGGGTTCATCGAGGGGTCGCTGCTCGTGCCGCGCTTCGTGCTCAAGGAGCTCCAGAACATCGCGGACTCCGCCGAGGTGCTCCGCCGGGCCAAGGGCCGCCGGGGGCTCGACATCCTGAAGGACCTCCAGGACCCCAAGTCCATGGTTGTCGTGGTGATCATTGAGGAGGATCCGGTGGACGTGCGCGAGGTGGACGGCAAGCTGGTGAAGCTGGCCAAGCAGCTCGGCGCGAAGGTGCTCACCAACGACTTCAACCTGAACAAGGTCGCCCAGATCGAGGGCGTGTCCGTGCTGAACATCAACGACCTGGCGAACGCGCTCAAGCCCGCCGTGCTTCCCGACGAGCAGATCGAGGTGAAGCTGATCAAGGAGGGCAAGGAGCCCAACCAGGGCGTGGGCTACCTCGACGACGGCACGATGATCGTCGTGGACGGGGGCCGGCACTACATGGGCAAGACCGTCGCGGCCGTGGTCACCAGCGTGCTCCAGACCGCCGCGGGCCGCATGATCTTCGCCCGCTACACCGGCGTCATCCAATGAAAGCCGCGCTCCTGATCCCGGCGGCGGGCATGGGCCTGCGGCTGGGGTGGGACGGGCCCAAGGCGCTCGTGGACCTGGGCGGGGCGCCCATGCTGGCGGTGACCCTCTCGCGCTTCGCCGCGGCGGACCTCACCCCGCCCGCAGTGGTGACGGTGCCCCCCGGCCAGGCCGCCGATTTCGACCGGGCGGTGTCCGCCCTCTCCCCCTTTCCCTGCGCCTTTGTGGAGGGCGGGGCGGAGCGCCAGGACTCCGTGCTGGCGGGGCTGGAATCCCTCCCCGACTTCACGGAGCTTGTGGTGATCCACGACGCGGCCCGGCCCCTGGTTTCCCCGGACACCGTGCGCGCCGTCATGGACGCCGCGCGCGCCCACGGCGCCGCCACCGTGGCGCTGCCCGTCACCGACACCATCCTCCAGGCGGACGGGGCGGAGTGTCTCGCGGAGACGCCGGACCGCTCCCGGCTGTGGGCCTGCCAGACGCCGCAGGCGTTCCGGCTGGACATCATTCTCGACGCGCACCGGCGCGCCCGCCGCGAGGGCTGGCGCGTGACCGACGACGCGACCCTGGCGCGGCGGGCGGGCCATTCCGTCCGGCTGGTGCGCGGGACGCAGGAAAACCTGAAAGTCACCACACCCTTTGACCTGCGGCTGGCGCTCCGGCTGCGGCGGGAGGAACGGCAATGACCATCCGGGTGGGCATCGGCTACGACCTGCACAGGCTGGAGGGGGGCGGCGACCACCTCATGCTCGGGGGGGTGCGTGTTCCCTTCGACGGGGGGGCGGTCGCCCACTCCGACGGCGACGTGGTCATCCACGCGCTGATTGACGCGATGCTCGGGGCGGCCGGGCTGGGCAACATCGGCCAGCGCTTCCCCGACTCCGACCCCAACCTGCGCGGGGTGGACAGCATGGCGCTGCTGGAGCGGACCATCCGCCTGCTGCACAGCTCCGGCTTCACGGTGGTCAACGCCGACATGGTGGTCGTGCTCGAGCGTCCCCGGCTGGCGCCCCATCTGGACGCCATGCGGCAGCGGATCGCCGAGTGCCTCAAGATCGAGCGGCACCGGGTGTCCGTCAAGCCCAAGACCAACGAGGGCGTCGGCCCCGAGGGCCGCGGCGAGGCCGTGAGCGCCCAGGCGGTCGTGCTGGTGCAGCAGCAGTAGCCCGGCCGTTCAGCCTTTCGGCTTCCAGGTGAACCGCACCGTGGCCAGTCCGCCCGCGGGCACGGTGACAGCCGCCGCCCCGTCCCGCACCGGCAGCTCCGCGCCCGGCTCCTCGTTCAGATTGCAGAGGAACGCCGTATCCAGCGCGGCCTCGGTCCGGAACCCGTCCACCACGTCCGCCCCGGTCGGGTTCCAGAAGCGGACCACGCCGCCGTTGCCGTCGTCCGCGGGCTTCATTGCCGTCATCACCGCGCCGCCGCCGGTCTGCCCCAGGAATGAGCGGCGCTCCGGCGCGCCGGGCGCGGCGGTGTGCGCGAAGACGCCCACGGCGAGCAGGTCCGCCTGCCGCAGGGCCGCGCGCGGGTCAAAGGCGCCCTCGAAGGGGTACAGGGCGTACGAGAACTCGAGACGGCCCTGGAGCTGCCCGTCGGGCTGCTCCGGGCGCATGACGGTCTTTCGGAAACTCCGGAACAGCGTCAGGGCCAGGCACGACTCCGGCGTTTCCAGCACGGCGCACTCGTGGAGTCCGCCGCCCGACACGACGGCAAGGCCGCCCTGGGCGTCCTTCACGCCGAAGAAGGAGGTGAAGGCCGTCTCGGGGTTCACGCGCTCCTGCCAGCGGGCCGTCTCCGGGGGAATGGCGATGTCCCGTTCCACCACGGCGAAGGGGGTGTCGGCGAACGAGGTGTCCGTCTCAATGAGGGTGGGGAAGAGCACGCGCAGGCGGTGGTCGCGGACCGTGTTGTCCACGACCGTGCGCACCTTCAGGACCGGGCAGTCCTTCTCCACGGTGATGTAATCCGTGACCATGAGCGGGGCGCGGCGCTCCGAGCGCCACCCGGTGCGCCGGTCCATCTCGTCCGGCAGGAGGAGGGTGCGCTCCACGCGGAAGACGGTCCGGAGAGGCCCGTCCTCGTCCACGGCGGTCATCACCTGGGCGCCCGGCCCGCGGTAGACGATGTCGTTGAGGAGCTGGCCGCGCGTCCAGCCGTCGCCGCACTCGCCGCAGTCCTCGTAAAGGAAGAGGTTGGGGAACACCTCGCCGTCGGCCTTGCGCGTGAGGGCGCCGGTGCCGTCGGGGAACAGCTCGAAGGCGAGGTGCGCGTTTTCGGCGCGCAGCGGGCCGGTGAGGAGGGACCCGAAGGTCCGGGTGGCCTCCGGGGTGGTCTCGATGCGGAACGTGGCGTGCCCGCAGGGGGGCAGGTCCAGCTCCGCGGCGATGTGGTAGAGGTCGCCCATGACGGTCTGCTCGCGGCCGTTGGCGTCCACCCGCCTGCACTCGATGTTCCGCTCCACGCGCACATGCTGGTAGGGGATGCGTTCGCCGCCGGGGGCCACGAGGTCGAACTTGTTGTACCGCTCGCCCCAGGCCAGGCTGTCAATGTAGGCGTTGCCCGTCTTCTCCGCGTAGTCCGGCGGGAAGAACAGGGCGAGGTCGAACACGCCCCGGCGGGGGAAGGGCAGGGGGTTGTGCGCGGCCACGCGGGCCCAGTCGTCCGGCGCGGCGGAGGCGCCCCCGAGGCGGGCGCAGGCGCGGCGGACGATGCCGTCGGCCAGCAGGGCGGCCTGGTCGAAACGGTAGTGCATGTCGCGGTGGACCTGGTCAATGCTGCACCCGCAGATGGAGTCGTGGGGGTGGTTGCGCAGGAGGTACTGCCAGGCCTTGTCGAGGAACCCGGGCACGGGCTTCCCGCCGTCCAGCGTCTCCATCAGCAGCAGGGGCTCGGCCCACTTCTCCAGCAGCGCCTGGCCGAGGTCGTTCTTCCGCTTGAGGTCGTAGCGCGACGAAATGGTGTGGACAATGAGGTACTGGCCCACCCGCCTGTTGTCGCGCGCGGGCTCGCGCAGTTCCCCGCGCCGCTCGGGCAGCTCGTCGAGGTGCGCGGCCAGCGCCCGGCCGTAGTCCGCCAGACTTCCCCACTCGAAGGTGATCTCCGGGTGCTTTTCCCGAAGCGCGGCGAAAAGCCAGGGCATTTTGGGGTCGGGCCGCTGATGGTCTATGGCGTCGAGCATGAGCACCATCGGCACGGAGGAGCGGGCGCTCTCCTCGTCGAAGAAGGGGACGAAATGCGTGTCCACGTCCCCGTCGCGGTATCCCCCGTCCTTCACGGGACGGCGGACGGCGAACTCGAAGGGGCTGTAGCTGCCCTTGTCGCAGAGCTTGTGGTACGCCATCTTGCCGCCGTCGGGGCCTACCCAGGCGAAGTGGGCGGGAAAGGTCTCGTCCTGCGTGCCGCGCCAGCAGATGCCCGCGCTGAACCCGAACCCGCGCATGATCATGGGCAGGGCGGCGACATGGCCGAACTGGTCGGGCGTGTAGGCGAAGTCGAGGGCGGGCACGTCGAGCTCGCGGCAGACCCGCAGCCCGCGCGCCAGGTTGCGGATGAAGGACTCGCCGGAGATGAGCCACTCGTCGGGCAGGTTGTACCACGGCCCGGCCAGAAGCCGCCCCCCGCGCAGGAGCCGCAGCAGCTCCTCGCGCCGCTCCGGCCGGATCTCCAGATAGTCCTCCAGCACGACGGTCTGGCCGTCAAGGTGGAAGCACCGGTACTCCGGGTCCTTCTCCATCAGGTCCATGAGCTCGTCCACCAGCTCCACGAGCCAGCGGCGGAACTCCTGAAAGGGCTCGTACCATTCCCGGTCCCAGTGGGTGCCCGCGCAGTAAAACGCCTTCATCTTCATCCTTTCATTGGGGGGAAAGAAAAGGGGGCGCCCGGCGGGCCCCCCTTTCCTGCTATCATACCGCGCGCGGGCCGCGGTTCCAAAACGGGCGGCCCCGGGCATCTCCTGGAGGACGGCATGATGGACGGATCCCGCAGGCGGGTGATCAACGCGACGGCCCCGGTGCGCATCTGCGACCTGGGCGGATGGACGGACACCTGGTTCGCCGAGTACGGCGCGGTGTTCAATCTCGGCGTGTACCCCTACGCCGAGGTGCAGCTCTATGTGACCCGGACGGCCGACGCCCCCGCCCCCCGCGTGGTCATCCACGCGGAGAACTTCGGCGACCGCTACGAGGTGCGCAGCGTTCCCCCGGAATACGACAAGCACCCGCTCTTGGAGGCGTGTCTCGACATCATGGACCTCCCCCGCGACCTGTCCTTCGAGGTCAACCTGTACTCCAACGCGCCCGCGGGCTGCTCCACGGGCACCTCGGCGGCGGTCAGCGTGGCGCTGCTGGGGGCCCTCGACATGCTGTCGCCCGGACGCCGCATGACCCCCCACGAGGTGGCGGCCATGGCGCACCGGGTCGAGACGGAGAAGCTCGGGCTCCAGTGCGGCATCCAGGACCAGCTTTGCTCCGCCTACGGCGGCGCGTGCTTCATCGAGATGCACGCCTACCCCCACGCCAGCGTGTCGCAGGTGCAGGTGTCCAACAGCGTCTGGTGGGAGCTGGAGCGGCGGCTGGCCCTGGTGTTCCTGGGGCGGTCCCACGCGTCCAGCGAGGTGCACGGCCGGGTCATCGCCGGGTTCGAGCGGGAAAACGCCGACAAGTCGGCGCTGGCCCCCCTGCGGAAGGCGGCCCACGACGCCAAGAACGCCCTGTACGAGGGCGATTTCGCCGCGTTCGGGAAGGCCATGCTGCTGAACACCGAGGGGCAGCGGGCGCTGCACCCGGCCCTGGTCTCGCCGGAGGCCGAGGCGGTCTTCGCCCTGGCGCGCGCCCACGGGGCCATCGGGTGGAAGGTGAACGGCGCCGGGGGCGACGGCGGGTCCGTCACCCTGCTTTTCGGCCCGGAAAGCGAGAAAAAACGGGCGTTCCGCCGGGCGCTGCCCTCGCTGAACCCCGATTTTGCGTACATTCCCACCTACCTCTCCCGCTTCGGCCTGCGCCAATGGGAGAGCGCCTGAGACGCCGCGACAGTTGTTTTCCGCGCCGGGGAAGAGTATACTTTCACCCGGTGTTAGGGGAGTGGAGGAGACAAGAGGAAGTTCACAGCGCGTGAAGTGTTTTTAGGCGCGCTGGAACTTTCCGGGGCGTAACAGGATAAAGCGGATTGTAGGAGCCCGGGGGCGGTTGACGCGGTGCGGCTCCGCAATCGGGCGGGGTTTCGCCGGATGGTGACCACCGCGGAACGCTTCCGTCTGTGTTGGACGGAGAGCGGGCCGCTTGCAGGCAAATTAGAACAAAACGTATTAGCGGAGGACAGACAGATGAACGAGAAGCGGATGTGGACGATCCTGACCGTGGTGCTTTGCATGGTCCTGGTGCTGGGCGTGGCCGGCTGCAAGAAGAACAAGCCGCCCCTGACGACGGACGTGACCCCGACCACCAACGAGACCACGAGCGGCGACGGGCTGCCCGGCGTGAACCAGGACGACCTGCTCTTCGAGAAGGGCGGCAAGTACGGCCTGCAGACGGTGCTTTTCGACTATGACAGCTCCTCGCTGCGCGCCGACGCCATGGACACCCTGCGCGGCAACGCCGAGAAGATCAAGCAGTTCCCGAACGCCTACATCCAGATCGCGGGCCACTGCGACGAGCGCGGGACCCAGGAGTACAACCTGGCCCTCGGCGAGCGCCGCGCCCTCGCGGTCCGCAACTACCTCATCCAGCTCGGCGTGTCCGGCGACCGTCTCGTGACCATCAGCTACGGCAAGGAATTCCCGGCCGTCGCGGGCAGCAACGAGGCCGCCTGGGCGCAGAACCGCCGCGCCGAGTTCAACAAGGCGAAGTAAGCGGGCCCCCGCCCGTTTCTTTGGCGACCTTTGGGCAGACAACAGCAAGGGAATCTGGTCATGCGTCTCACCCATGTGACCCTGTTGGCCGCGATCGCCGTCTCCGCGCTCCTGACGGGGTGCGAGACCACCGGCGGCCAGACCAAGACCACCATCTATGACATGCACCGCCGGATTGTGAAGCTCGACAAGGATCTGGGAGGCTCTGTCAACCAGCTCAACGCGACCTCCGCAACCCTGAACGAGCGTGTCAACGACATGGACACCCAGACACGGGACCTGCGGTCGCTCCTGGAGGAGAACCAGAAGAAACTGGACGAGCTCAAGGGCGACATGGCGCGGCTGTTCAAAGCGATGAATCTGTCGCAGGGAGTTCTTTATGACCCCACCAAGAACATTCAGCCCGGTCCTGTGGTGATTGAGCCGCCGGCGCAGACGCCGGGTGCCGCCCCCATGCCGGGTGCCGCCCCCATGCCGGGCGCCGCCCCGGCGGTGCCGGGCGCGCTGCCCATGCCCTCCGCGCAGAACGAGCTGCTGGACTCCGCGCCGGTTCCGACCGGTGTGGGCGCCGCGGGCCAGCCCGCGCCGGCCCCGGTCGCCGCGGCGGACCCGAACGTGCTGTACGCCCAGGCGGACAGCAGCTACCAGAGCAGCGACTACAAGACGGCCCTGGAGCGTTTCGACGCCTTCCTGGCGCAGTATCCGACCAGTGACAAGGCGCAGAACGCCCTGTTCTGGAAGGCCAAGTGCCAGCTGAACCTCCAGAACTACGCCGACTCGGTGAAGTCGTTCGAGGAGCTCCGGTCCAAGTACCCGAACAGCACCAAGGTGCCCTTTGCCATGCACAACCAGGCGGTGGCCCACTCGCGTCTCAACCAGACGCAGGAAGCCATCCGGCTCATGCAGGCGGTGATTGACCAGTTCCCCATGTCCCCCGTGGCGGACCAGGCCAAGTCGGACCTCATGAAGCTGAAGGGCGCGCAATAGGCGGGGACACCCCCAATTGACACACGGAACCGGCGCGGGTTACGATGCCCGCGCCGGTTTTCTTCCGGCCGGGCCGGTTTGGGCGGCCCGCGCAGCCACACCTACCGAAGGAAGGACACGCATGCGGCATTACCTGGGACTGGACG
>JAKPUV010000483.1 GCA_029554925.1 Candidatus Hydrogenedentota bacterium
GCGCCGGTGAAGACCTCGCGGCGCGTGAAATCGTTGACCACGCCGAGGACGGGCGCGCCGCCCGCGCTCAGGGCCACGGACACGCAGCAGTAGGCGATGCCCCGGCTGTAGTTGACCGTGCCGTCGAGGGGGTCCACGACCCAGTGGACCGCGTCCTGAGCGATGGGCGCGCCGCCGTCGCCGCTCTCCTCGGCGAGGACCGGCAGGCCGCTCTCGGCGAGCACCTGGAGGACCGCCGCCTCGGCGTCGCGGTCGTCCTGGAGCTTGACGTCGTGGGCCGTCTCGGCGAGGACGGTGTGGTAGCGCCCCCAGCGCTCCGCGAGCAGGGCGGCGGCCGCGGCCGCGGCGCGCTCCGCCATTGCCAGCAGGTCTTTCAGGTCACCGGGGGAAAGGGGTGTGCCGTTGGGCGTGTCCATGTCAGGCGGACTCCTTGATCCACTGCCGGACTTCCTCGGCATGGGTCCGGGTGGTGATGAAGAAAAGGGCGTCGCCGGGCTGGAGAACCGTGGATCCGCGCGGCGTGAGGGTTTCCTGCCCGCGCCGGATCGCGCCGAGCACGGCGTCCTCGGGGATGCCCGCGTCGCGCACGGGGCGGCCCGCGAGGGGGGATCCGGAGGCGACGAGGGCCTCCTCCAGCACCATGTCGGCGGCGCGGCGGGAGAACTGCATCTCGTCGCCGCGCGCGGTGGACCCGTCCCGGTCGCGGCGGGCCTCCAGGTAGGCGTCGAGGATGCCGGAGCGCTTGAGCATGCCGACGAGGCGCTTCGGGTTGTCGGGGTTGATGACGGGCATGCGCCCGAAGGCGTGCATGCCGAACTGGGACAGGGCGGCGCCGA
This sequence comes from Candidatus Hydrogenedentota bacterium, assembly GCA_029554925.1. Classification (GTDB taxonomy): domain Bacteria; phylum Hydrogenedentota; class Hydrogenedentia; order Hydrogenedentales; family CAITNO01; genus JAAYBR01. Next base: position 837 of record JAKPUV010000483.1, read on the forward strand.
GGGTGTCGTCGGGCCGGCACACCACGACGCCGCGCGTGCAGATGTCGCCGACGCGCAGGGTGCCCTGGTCGCCGCCGAGGAGCGCCTCCTGCACGTCGCGCATGGTGACGATGCCCGTGAGGTCGCCGTCGAGGTTCACCACGGGGTAGCCCCGCTCGTGGTCGTGGCGCAGGCGCTCTGCCAGCTCGGCGACCGGCGTGTTCTCCGACACGCAGTCCACGACCTCGTCCATGGCCTCGGCCACCGTGAGGGCCTCCATGAGGTTGACCTCGGGCGACTCGTGGAAATCAATGCCCTGCTCCCGCAGCTTGCCGGTGTACAGGGAGTCGGGGCTCATGCGCTGGGCGATGAAGGTGGACAGCACGGTGGCCGCCATGAGCGGCAGGACGATGTGGTAGTTGTCCGTCATCTCGATGAGGATGATGATGCCCGTCATGGGCGCGTGGGCCCCGGCGGCGAAGACGGCGGACATCCCCACGAGGGCGTAGGCCCCGGGGCTCGACGTGACCAGGGGGAACCATTCGTGGACCAGGGTGCCGTAGGCGCCGCCGAACATGGCCCCGATAAACAGGCAGGGAACAAAGACGCCGCCCGCGCCGCCGCTGCCCACCGTGAGGGCCGTCGCGAGAATCTTGGTCACAACGGCCGCCAGCAGCAGCCCCCCGGCCAGGCGGTTGTTCAGGGCGTCCGAGATGGCCCCGTAGCCCGACCCCATGATCTGGGGGGTGAGCAGGGCGAAGAGGCCCGTGAGCGCGCCGCCCAGGGCGGGCTTCAGCGCGTCGTTCATCCGCAGCCGCCCCGCGGCGGTCTCCACCCCCTCCAGCGCGCGCACGAAGGACCGCGCCACGACGGCGCACAGCGCGCCGAGCACGAGGAAGCACAGCAGGTCCTGCATGCCGACGAGGCGGTACCCCTGGTGCAGGGGAAACCACGGGTAGTCCCCCGTGCGCGAGAGGGCGCGCATGGTGACCGTGGCCACGGCGGAGCTGATGACCACGAGGCCGAAGTAGCGCGTCGTGAACCGCCGCACCACCACCTCCAGCGTGAAGAGCACGCCCGCCATGGGCGCGTTGAACGTGGCCGCGATGCCCCCGGCCGCGCCGCAGGCGACGCAGAGGGTGACCATGCGGTCGGGGAAGCGCAGGAACTGCGCGAGGGCGGAGCCCCAGGTCGCGCCGATGTG
>JAKPUV010000492.1 GCA_029554925.1 Candidatus Hydrogenedentota bacterium
AACCCAGGGCTGGCCTGGCCCTTCGGGCGGCGGCCTGCCCTGGGCTATATTCGGCAACGCTTTCAGCGTTGAGAAGGCCGCAGGAACGGCAATAAACGGCCGCCCTTCAGAATGGACCCACGATCTTCGGACGGCCGGACGCGCCATTCGGCGTTTGACAGCCCAAGGGGAAATGCTTATGCTGTCGGGACGGGACGGAAAAGGACGCTTCGTCCGGACGGTCCGTTCCCGGCGCGGGCACGGCAAAGGAGACCCCCATGAAGCAGACACCGGCATCCGGCGTGAACGGCGGCGCGACCCGCCGCGACTTCCTCAAGACGGCGGCGGCGGCCACGGCCGCGTCCTCGGCGGCCTTCATCGCGCGCAACGCGCACGCCGCCGGGAGCGACGTCATCCGCGTCGGCATGATCGGCTGCGGCCCGCGCTGCACCGGCGCGGCGGCGGAGGCGCTCACGGCGGACCCCGGCGCGCGCGTCGTCGCCATGACCGACATGATCCCCGGCCGGATCCAGGCCAAGCGCGAGCTGCTCACCCGCCAGTTCAAGGACCGCATCGCCGTGAACGACGACCACTGCTTCACGGGCTTCGACGGGTACAAGCACGTCATCGAGGCGTCCGACGTGGTGCTCATCGCCAACGCGGCGAAGTTCCACCCCTTCCACGCCATGGCGGCGCTCCAGGCCGGCAAGCATGTCTTCGTCGAGAAGCCCCACGGCATCGACCCCGCGGGCATCCGGCTGCTCCGGCAGGCGGCGGAGGTGGCGAAGGAGAAGAGGCTCTGCCTCGTCTCCGGGCTCCAGAGCCGCCACCACTCCGGCTACGCCGAGACGATCCAGCGCATCCACGACGGCGCCATCGGCGAGATTGTCAGTCTGGAGGAGAACTTCCTGCGGCCGCCCTACCAGATCACCCCGCGCGAGCCGTGGATGTCCGAGCTCCAGTGGCAGTGCAGCACGCAGTACCACTTCAACTGGCTCTCCGGCGACGACGTGCCCCAGTCCCTCGTGCACAACCTCGACCGCGCGAGCTGGGTGCTCGGCGACCAGGCCCCCGTGAAATGCCACGGCCTCGCCGGCCGCTCCTCCATGACCGACCCCATCTACGGCAACGTCTTCGACCACCACTCCGTGGTCTACGAGATGGAGAACGGCGTCCGCATCTACGCCTTCTGCCGCACCACCGAGGGCTGCTTCAACGACACCTCGAGCCTCGTCTTCGGCACCAAGGGCCGCGCCTCCATCCTCAACTGCCAGATCTGGGGCGAGAACGCCTGGCGCTGGAAGGGCGAATGCAACCCCTACCAGGTCGAGCACGACATCCTCTTCAAGGGCATCCGCTCCGGCGAGCCCGTCAACAACGGCGACTTCATGGCCCGCAGCACCATGATCGGCATCATGGGCCAGCTCTCCTGCTACACCGGCGAGGAGATGACCTGGAAGCGCGTCAACGACTCCGACTTCGCCTATCCGCCCCGCCCCGAGGACTGCCACGACGCCATGGAGCCCCCCGTCCTCCCCAACCCCGACGGCACCTACCCCGTCTACAAGCCCGGCTTCACCCGCCTGCTCGAGGGCTGACCGGGAAAAAGAAAGGCCGGGGTTCCGTCCGTGCGGGCCAGGCTGGAAGGCGCGCCCGGATCCCAAAGGCGGAAACGGACGAAATCGGAGGTCTTGGGCCTCCCGAAGGGATGCGGGACATTAGCCGGTGGTTGAGCGAAGCGATACCACCGGACAGCGTCCCCCACTCCCATTCATCAAGAACCCCGGCAGGGGTTCAGGACACGTCGGTTCGCGTTGACTCCGGAGTCCCGCACCCCTGCCGGGGTGCCAGAACCACCGGCTAACGGCCCTCACCCCTCCGGGGTGAAGAGGACTTGAACGGCTCCGACTGACTCCAGACGGCCCTACACGCCGGCGGGCGTCGTCGCCTTCGGCGCGGCCGCGCCGGGGGCCGCCGCCGGGAGCCCGTCGAGATAGGCCTTCCACGCGGCAACCTTGGCGTCTTTCTGTTCCTCGTTGGTATCCCCATCCTCCTCCACCCCCGGCCCCTCCGGGAAGATGGCGGCCAGGGTGCGTGTCGCCTGGTCACAGACGCGCCGGGAGTTCACGCAGCCTTCATCTTGGGTGAAGTCAAGCAGCTCGCGCAGCCTGGGAACAGCCTGGCGGCATTTGGCCTGCTCCAGTATCCTCAGGATATCGCACAACTCAGAACTGTCCGCCACCCGGGTGAGTTCCGTGAGCGCGGCGAGCGACCGTTCGGTGTTCATGACCGCCAATCCCTCCAATGTCTCACGCGGAATGCCGAACCTGTCCCTTTCCGCGGCAAGGATGGGGATGGCCTCTTCCAGTTTCAGCCGCCCGGCGGCGCCGAACAGGTCTTTCCGAAGCCCTCCCATATCGAGCATGAATCTGCGGTCTTGCTGGGGGGAGATGGCGTCCAAGTCCAGGCGCAGGGTTTCGAGGATACATCTGCGGACCTTGGCGTCCAAGGCCGCCCTTTCTTTGTCCGTTAGGCGGTCAGGAGCGTGGTGCAACATCATGCGCATTTCGGGGTACTCCGGCACCCAAATCTCCGCAATGGTGTCCGCAGTGCGCAGCTTGGCCGGAATGTCCCCGCTTTTCCACAGGTCCAGCAGGCGCGGCAGGGCGGAAACACCCGCCGCATGTCCCATATCTTCCATGACCTCTCCACTTATTGCAGAAGCGTCGGGAGCCGAGTAAAGATCCAGCAGAAAGTCCGTGCGTGTGTCTGTGTCCAGCCCGTAGAGCACAAAAGAAGCCCAAGACGACCGCCGCTCTTCCCCGCACAGCATGATCTCCCGCAGGGCGGGCAGGTCCTCCGGCGCCACAACCAGCCGCAGGGCCCAGGCAGCGGCCCTCACCGGGCAGGGGCATTGATTCGCTGACTGATCCAGCGGTGCCGTCCGCAACTGGTCCATGAGGTACGGAAAGAGCTTCCGGCCGAGCTTCTTCGCCGCCAGGGAAAGGGTCCAGTCGTAGTTATCCTTCAGATACAGTTCGCCCTGGGGCTGCACCGCCTGCTCAAGAAACGACAGAAACTCCGGATCGCCCAGGAAAGCCGCCTCACTCGGACGCTTGCCCTCCCTGATCTGTGCGGTGACCCCGGCGGCCGGGCGTTGCCCCGCGACAAATGACGCTGTCCAGGCGGGCAGTGGGGGAACATCCCCAACCTCCCAGCGGTCCCGCCATTCCGCATCCGTCAGGCGGTTGGTGATCGGCTGGGTGAACTCGTAATACGGGCAGACGCCGCCGACCAGAAGCTCCTGGACACCGTTCCGCTCCAGAACGACATAGACGGGCATGATGCCGCCCACCCCCACCTCCAGACACTCGCCCGTGGAGAGCTCCGTGTGCACATCCGTGACCATGGCCGCCCAGGGCATTTCTTCGTCCGCTATGTGGTTGGTGTAGAACCCCTGAAGATCGCTGATGGTATATCCGTATGCCCGAAGGAATTCAGAATCCCTGTCACTGACAGGAACGCCCGCCTGCTGCTTTTGGAGAATGCCCGTCAACCGCTCCATCAGCACTCCCAATTCCTTGAGCTTGGAAAGGTCCACCCCGGGAACCTCGGAGAAAAGCCGGTCCGTTTCAGCAATGAGGTCATGCATGGCCTGGAAGAACGCCGGGTTCGGCTCCACATAGCCGATAACCGGGTCAACCTCCGAAAAGCAGAGATACTCGACGCTTTGCTTTGCATGGAGCGCCCAGGCGTGGCGCAGGCTTGCCCAGACCGACAGGGCGGTCATGAGGTTCTTGTCGCCGTAGGCGTCGGTCCGCATGAAGGCGGGGGCCTCCGGCGGGGCCGGGGCGCGCAGGGTGTCCAGCAGGCCGAGGATGCGGGCGTAGTGGGTGGGTTCCGGGGTCTGGCTGAATTCCCGGAAAAGCGTCCCGGCCCGGTCGAGCGCGCGCTCATGGGCGGGCCGGTCCGGGGACGGCACGAGCGTCAGCTCCCGCGCGCGGGGGGAACCGGCGGCCGCAAGCACATCCAGGCCGGAGGGGAACAAGCGCCCCGGCACCTCGGGATCCGTCAGGATCATGAAGGCCGCGTTTTCCGGCGTGTGCCGTTTCCCAAGGAGGCACATGCCCTTGGTGCGGCTCTGCCAGTCCGCCATCTCCCCGGGGGAAAGCGCCTGCCCGTTGATCCGGGGCGGGCGCAGGGTTTCGGCGGCCCGCTGGAAGGCGGCCCACGCCTCTTCGGCGGTGCCGCAATCGCCGAGGGCGGGCAGCAGCGCGGCGTACTCCACGGGCGTGAGGTCATCGCTCGGGGCGAGCAGGCGCGTGTAGAACCCGTTCAGCCGGTCCCAGGCCGTCCGCGCGGGGTCGAAGGAGGTGACGGTCTCCGCCAGCAGCAGGGCCGCCAGCGACTCCCGCTCGTCCTTTGCGCGAAAAACCAGGTTGCCGCACCAGCTCATGGCGCGGAAATACCGCTCCAGCCGCGGGTTCCCCTCGTAGAACCCGCGGGGCTTGAACAGGCTGTAGTCCACGTCGCAGTGGAAGAGCGGCGACCGGGCGACACCCGCGGCGGCGGTGGCCAGGGTAACCTCTTCCCGGACCGCTTCCGGAGCGCCGGCCGGCGGGGCGTCCTCCGACAGGAGACACTCGGCGACATGCAGGTAGTCCTCGGCCAGGCGGCGCGCCGGATGGTCCTGCGGCAGCAGGCCCGCAATCGGGCCCTTCGCCTTCCCGGCGAGGCCGTTGCGCGTCTGCGCGGCCAGCTGTTTCAGGGTTTGCAGCCATCCCGCCTCCGCCTCCTTGAGCAGGGTCTCGAAGATCACGTGAAAGGTGTTGTGGACCGAGTCGGTGGTGATGAAATGGGGGGTGTCCATGTCCGCGTAGGGGCCCGACATGCGGTGGTAGAACCGGGGCACCACCGCGAATCCGTTGCGCTTGAGAAGCTCCCGGCCCGAGTCGGACCCCTCGAAGCGCTCAATGAACCGCACCGCCCCGAGGTCGGCCACCACATCCTCCGCCGCGGCCCGCCCCGCGAGACCCGCGCCCAGCAGCAGCACCGCCGCCACCCCCCGCAGCACACGCGCGCAAAATCCCCGATCCATTGCCATGACCGTCCCTCCTGTTTGGCGGGCCGCATGCGGCCAGCACCGGGGGTATTATGTGAAAAGCCATTCAGAAAAACAAGGCGCGCGGACCGGAGGCGTTCCCGCAAGAAGCCGCCGCGGCGGCCGGAGCTTTGGCGGGCACGAGATGGCCGCGCTTCGCTCGCCATAACGCGTTGACGCTCGGTTCTTCACAAGACCGCCGCACATCCCGTCATCGCGAGGGAGCGCAGCGACCGAAGCGATCTCGTTCCCGGAATGCCGCGAACGCGCGTGACGCGCTGTCCGGCGAAGGCGCTTTCCCGCCCGATCATCGCCCCGGCCCCCCGGCGTCTGCTACCATTGCCCCTCCACGGCCTCCCCGCCGTGGGGGAATGGACGCATGAGCGAGGCGGAAACGACACACACACCGGCGCGCGGCGCGCGGGGCACGGACCTGACC
>JAKPUV010000244.1 GCA_029554925.1 Candidatus Hydrogenedentota bacterium
TGCTCCACGCGCAGGGGGAAGAAGTCAATCTTGCAGGCCTGGCCCGCGCTCCCGAGCAGGAGGGCCGCGTGGTCCATGCCGCCGCCCCGCGTGCCCACGAAGTGCTCCGCCTCCGCCAGTGCCGAGGCCAGCCGCAGCCGGTCGCGCATGGACGAAGGGGCGCGGCCCGCCGCGTCAAGGAAGGCCAGCGCCGCCGCCACCACGAGGGCGGTGGACGAGCTCAGGCCCGCGCCCGCGGGCAGCGTGGCGTCCACCAGCAGGTTCAGTCCGGCGGGGGGAAGGCCGGGCGCGTACTGGCGCGCGCCGAGGAGCGCCGCCTTCACATAGTTGTCCCAGGAGCCCGCGGGGGACGGGGACGGCGCCCCGGCCGTGTCAAACTCCACGGGCGCGTATTCGGCCCGCATGTTTCGCAGCACGGCGCGTGTGTCCGCGCGGGGGGAGAAGAGGACGCGCACCTCGTGCGCCAGCGTCATGGGCAGCACGGGGAGGCCGTTGTAGTCGGTGTGCTCGCCGATCAGGTTCACCCTGCCGGGCGCGCGCGCCAGACGCGGCGCCCCCCCGGGGAAGAGCCGCTGGAACGCCCCCCTGAGCGCCTCCTCGGAATGGACTTCCATGTCACTCACTGAAAAAGAACCTCTGTGCGGATGCCGTTTCCGGGCAGTGCGCTATTTGCCGCCCTTCCTGCCCTTGAGCAGGTCGAGGGGGGTGCGGACATACTCGGTTTTCACGCGCCGCCGCATCTTGCGCAGCGCCTCGATCTCCTCCGGCGACTCAATGACGCCGAACTCCAGCCCGAAGGCCCGCGACTCGCCGGGCTCAAGGTAGTCGAGCAGGCCCTGCTTTTCCGTCTCCGCGCGCCCGGCCACCCCGGACGTGCAGGGCTCCAGTCCGCAGACGTAGTCCTGCTCGCCCATCATCTTCCACTGCACGAAGCGCGGCAGCTCGTCCTTGAAGTACTTCACATAGACGCCGAAGCCGTCCTTGTTGACGATGGCCGCCGTGACCGC
>JAKPUV010000495.1 GCA_029554925.1 Candidatus Hydrogenedentota bacterium
GGCTTAAACTTTCGCTCGGTGTCGAAGCGTTCCCGCGCGACATAGAGCCGGATGAAGGTCTCCTGCGTCTTGTCCAGCGCGGCGTCGGCGTTGCGCAGGTAAAAGGCGCAGAAGCGGAAAATGTCGTTCTGGTGCCGCCGCACCAGCTCGCCCAGGGCGGGGTCGTGGTCCCCCCTCACCAGGGTCATGAGCTCTTCATCTGTCTTTTCGGCCAGTTCCGACATGCGTTTCTCCGCGCAGGGCGACGGCGCGCTCTCGCCCGGGACGCCTTTCTGGCACCCCGACTGACGCACACTATACCGCCGATCCCGCAAGGTGTTACAGGCGCGCTGTTTGCGCGCCCGCATGACCGCATTTTATGTGAAAACGCGCCTTCGGGGACACTTTTCCCCGGGGCGGGGGCGTTAGCGGCGGGTCCTGTCCGCGAGCAGGCGCTTAAGGTTCTTCGGCTCCTCCAGCCAGGCCGCCGCCCGCGCGTAGTCCGGGTGCTCCCGTTCCAGACGGCGAAACTCCGGCGGGTGGACCCGCCGGCGGCCCGTGGGCCCCTCTGCCACGCCGAGGACGGCGTGGAGCATTTCATGGTGGACGACCGACCGCACCACCCACTCGGGGACGTAGGCGTTGTCGAGGACGGCGTGGACGCGGATGAGGTTCCGCTCGCCGTCATGGGAGCCGAAACGGATGTTGCGGCTGCGGGCGCGCCGCCGCACCGCCACAGACGGCAGTCCCCATCCGATCCGCGCGGTGACCCGGCCTTCGAACCACCGGGCGTTCTCCTCGTCGAAAAGTCGGCCGAGGTCGTGATGCGCCCCGCGGGGGTTCAGGGCCGGGGCGGTTGTCCGGGCGGGGCGGACCGACGCCATGTTCTTCGCGAAGAAAGCCCGGAACAGGGGGTCGTTCCTGCCCGAACGGGGGTGCCGAATCCAGTGGGCGACCGCCTGGAGGAGGTCGTCCGGCGCGTCCAGGAACATGTGGTGCAGCCGGACCTTCGCGCCGCCCGGTTCGGGCGTGTGCCGCACCACCATGAGGCTGCGGCGGTTGTCCGTGACCGTGAGCTCGAGGACCATGCCGGTGAGCGCCTTCAGGCGGGCATGAAGATGCTCACGTTTCTGGCTGCGCGTCTCTAGGGGCGGGGGTGTCGCGGGGGGCGGCGCCGGCGGGACGGGGGAGGGGGCGTGCGGCTCCGGCGTCCAGCAGAAAAGGTCGAGCTGTCCCGGCGTGTCCTTGGGCGTCTTCACTTCGCCGCGTCTCCGGGCCGCAGACACACCGGCCCCGCGCAGTCCGGGTGGCGGGCCGTCACCCCTTCGTATCTGCCGGCCAGCACTTCCATGTCCTTTTCCCGGTTTCCCGTCAGCCATACGGGTTCCCGGAAACCGCCGGTTCTGGTCCTGTAGTCAAGGAAGGCGGGCACCACGGGCACGCCGGCCTGGAGGGCGATCTGGTAGAAGCCGGACCTCCAGAAATCGGTCCGGCGGCGGGTGCCCTCCGGCGCGATGCCGAGGATCATCCTTTCCGAGGCGGCAAAGGCGGCCACGGCCTCGCCCACCAGGTTCTGGTGGCGAGACCGGTCCACCGGGATGCCGCCAAAATACCGCAGTAAGGCGCCGAGGGGCGGCCGGAAGATGGGCGCCTTGCCCAGCCATCGCGCCCGGATGCGAAAATGCCAGGAGAGGAGGAGTCCGACGACGAAGTCCATGTTGGCGGTATGGGGGGCGACCACGCACACGAACTTGGGCAGGTCCGGCACCGCGCCGGACGGCGTCCAGCCCAGCACGCTCAGGAGGGCGCGCCCCAGCAGGTGAAGCGGAAGACTGACGGGTTTGTCGGGCGGCGGCAGCACGGCGGTTTCCTCTGGCCCCATTATACCAACCGTTTCCCTTGCCGGCGCCGGGCGGGGTACAATGTCGGAACAACCCCGAAAACGGAGCGAGACGTGCCGGTTCCCCTCCCCAGCAGAAAGCCGCCCTTCGCCTTTCATGTCATGGCGAAACCCACCGGGGCGCTGTGCAACCTGCGGTGCGCGTACTGTTTCTATCTGGAGAAAGAGGGGCTGTATCCGGGCAAGAACGCCCCGGCCATGTCCGATGCCGTGCAGGAGGCCTACGTCCGCGACTACATCGCGGCCCAGGACGCGCCGGAGGTGACTTTTGCGTGGCAGGGCGGCGAGCCGACGGCGGCGGGGCTGGATTTTTTCCGGCGGGCCGTGGCGCTCCAGCGGGAGCACGCGGGCGGCCGCACCATCCACAACACCTTCCAGACGAACGGCATCCTGGTGGACGACGAGTGGGCCGCTTTCTTAAAGGAGCACGACTTCCTCGTGGGGCTGTCGCTGGACGGGCCGAAGGAAGTGCACGACGCCTACCGGCTGGACGCCCGGGGGAAGGGCACCCACGACCGCGTCATGCGGGCGCTGGAGTGCCTCAAGCGGCACGAAGTCGAGTTCAACACCCTGACCTGCGTCCACCACGAGAGCGCGGCGCGGCCCCTGGAGGTCTACCGCTTCCTGCGCCGCCACGGCAGCGGGCACATGCAGTTCATCCCCATTGTGGAGCGCATCCCCGACGCGCCCGACCCCGACGGGCTGACCCTGGCCCGTCCCGGCGGCGCGTCCACCGGGCAGGTCGCCGCGTGGTGCCCCACACCGGAGGAATACGGCCACTTCCTGACGACGATCTACGACGAGTGGGTGCGCGAGGACGTGGGGCGGGTGTATGTGCAGCTCTTCGAGGTGACGCTGGAGGCGTGGATGGGCATGCTGCCGAGCCTGTGCCTGTTCCGGGAGCACTGCGGGTTCGCCATGGCCCTTGAACGCAACGGCGACCTCTACGCCTGCGACCACTACGTCTACCCGGAATACCGGCTGGGGAACATTCTGGAGACGAACGTCCGCGAACTGGCGGCCTCGGAGGCCCAGACCCGTTTCGGCCGTGACAAGGCGGACACCCTGCCCGGCTACTGCCGCGAGTGTCCGGTCCATTTCGTGTGCCGGGGCGAGTGCCCCAAGCACCGCTTCGCAACGGCCCCCACGGGCGAGCCGGGGCTGAACTACCTCTGCGCGGGGTACCGTCGCTTCTTCACCCATGTCGCGCCGACCATGCGCTTCATGGCGGGGGAGCTGCGCGCGCAGCGCCCCCCGGCGAATGTCATGGAATGGGTGCGCCGCCAGGAGCGGGAGGCGCCCCCGGCGGGCGGCCCGAATGATCCCTGCCCCTGCGGGAGCGGGCGGAAGTACAAGAAATGCTGCGGCGTTCGGAAATAGACCCGGCGCGCTGTGCTATCGTTTAGGCGGTGTCCTCAAAGGCTGTGGAGCAAGACATGTCGTCATTGACCGAGAAAATGGAGCTGTTCCTCCGGAAGACGGGGGAAGTGGTGGATCTGCGGCGCACCCTGGCGCTGCTCCAGTGGGACGAGGAGGTGTGCATGCCCCCGAAGGGGGCCGAGGCCCGGGGTCACCAGATCGCCACGCTCGCGGCGCTGGAGCACCGCCTGTTCACCAGTTCCGAAATGCGCGACCTGGTGGCGGAGCTGGCGGCCGAGGCGTCCGAACTCTCCCTGGGCGAGAACGACTTCGTCCGCGAGACGGCGCACGACCTGGAGCGCGCGGTGCGCCTGCCGGAGTCGCTGGTGCACCGCATGGCGCAGGCCCAGAGCCGCGCCTACCACGCATGGGTGCGGGCGCGGTCGGAGTCCGCCTTCGGCGAGTTCCTGCCCCACCTCGCGGGGCTGGTCGCCCTCGCGCGGGAGAAGGCGGAATGCCTGGGATACGCCGAGTCGCCCTACGACGCCCTGCTGGACGAGTACGAGCGCGGCATGACGGCGTCGCGGCTGCGCCCCATCTTTGACACCCTCGCGGAGCGCCAGGGCGCGCTGGTCGCGCGGATTGTGGAGTCGCCCCTCCAGCCGGACACGGCCTGGATGGACCGCGACTGGGAGGAGGAGGCGCAACTCCGGCTCACCGAGGAGGTGTTGCGGGACATGGGCTTTGACTTCGAGGCGGGGCGCCAGGACAAGTCGGTTCACCCCTTCACCACCTCCTTTGACACGGAGGACGTGCGCGTCACCACGCGGGTGAACCGGCGCGATTTCCTGTCGGCCCTCTCGAGCTCGGTCCACGAGGGCGGGCACGCCCTTTACGAGCAGGGATTTCCCCTGCGCTACCGGCGCACCCTTCTGGCCGACGCTCCGTCCCTGGGCATGCACGAGTCGCAGTCGCGCCTGTGGGAGAACGTCATCGGGCGCAGCCTGCCGTTCTGGCGCCACTACACCCCCCGGGTCCGCTCCCTGTTCCCCTGCGCGCCGGAGGACCTGTCCCCCGAGCAGGTGTGGCGGGCGGCGAACCGCGTCGAGCCGTCGCTCATCCGCGTCGAGGCGGACGAGTGCACCTACAACCTCCACATCATCCTGCGCTTCGAGATAGAGACGGCGTTGATCGAGGGAAGCATCGAGGCGGAGCATGTGCCCGAACTGTGGAACGAGCGCATGCGGCTCTACCTCGGCTGCGAGGTGCCCGACGACGCGCGGGGCTGCCTTCAGGACATCCACTGGTCCCACGGCTCCTTCGGCTATTTCCCGACCTACGCCCTCGGAAACCTCTACGCCGCCCAGCTCCTGGAGAAGATGGAGCAGGATATGCCGAACCTCTGGGACAACGTGGCGCAGGGGAAGTTCTGGGACATCCTTGGCTGGCTGCGCAAGCACGTCCATGCCCGCGGCCGCGCGGTCACAGCGGACAGGCTTCTCACCGAGGTCACCGGAAAGCCCCCGACGCCGGAGCCCTTCCTGCGGTACCTCGAGGAGAAATACGCGGCGCTCTACGGACTGGGGTGAGGAGCGATCGGCGGAGGAAATCAGACCGATCGGTCGGATCAGTCCGATCGGTCGGATGAGCAAAGCCCGTCAGACAAGTCCGATCTGTCCGACTGGTCCACCCCCCTCCTCACGGCGCGGCCAGTTCCCGGAGATAGGCGTCGTAAAGCGCCAGGGCCTCCTCGTCCTTGGCCAGGGGGCGCACCACGAGCCTGGCCCTCGCGGAGACCGTCTCTCCGGCCTTGACGTCGCGGCCAATCTGGTTGAAGTAACAGGAGAAATGGGTTTCGCCCTCGCAGGGGTTCATGACGCCGAAACTGTCCTCGCGCGGGGCCATGAAGACCGCGCACACCCCCGTGTCCGGGTTGCGGCGGATGATCATGGGGGCGTACAGCTCGTCGCGGACGGCCCAGTCCACGGGGTTCGGCTCGATCTTCCAGCGCCCGTCCTGGATGAGGGCGACGGCGGCCGCGTCGCGCGGGAAGGCCTGCCAAACCCCCGCACTTTCCGGCGTGGTGCGGAAGACGGGCTTGCCCTCCGGGCCGTCCTTGACGCACACGGTGGCGGCGGGGAAGGTCTTGGGGAAGTAGGAGGCCAGGAAGGACTCGAAGGCCTTCAGGTCCTCCTTTGCCGTGACGGAGGTCGTGAGGTCCAGCGTGTCCGGGGCGGCCCAGCGGTACACGGCGGTCATCTCGAAGGGGCGGCCCTTTTCGGCGGCCCAGCGCACCTCCACCGCACCGCCGGGCAGCAGGCGCGACGTGCTGGGCCAGTCCCATGCGCCGTTCCCATAGCGCTTGTTCGCGGTGAACACGCGGTAGTGGCTCATGATGCCTGCGGCGTGCCCCTCCAGATTGGTCCCGGTCGGCGTGTGCACCAGGGGGCGCAGGCCGATGGCTTTGCCCTCGGCGCGCAGGCCGCCTTGCAGGACCCCGGTGTCGAAGGTGTACGCCTCCGCGCCCGCCTGGGTGAAGACCGGGGCTTCGGGCGCCGCGAATGCCGAGGCGGCCGCGGCAAGGGCGAGGATGGAAACGAGCGTTCGCATGAATCAATCTCCCTATGCTTTGAGGCCGCGCAGGTCGGGCTCGATCCGGCGGCTTTCCTTGATCATTTCGTCCCAGGTGACGCGCGACCGGCGGAGGCAGGCCTCGCGGCCCAGCATGACCGCGAGGTTCGCGTTGATGCTTGGCTCCACGGTGGGGTTGGAGGCGTCCTTGTTGACGACGGCGGTGTGGAACGACGCGATGTTGCGGCGGGCGCCGGCCACATAGAGGTCCTCCACCTTGCCGCCCGGCCAGTCCTGCTTTCCGTGCAGGGCCACGCTGTTGGAGTAGCCGCATTCGAGGTAGCCGTCGCGCCCGTGGGCGACGCAGTCGCAGTGGAAATCGAACTTGTTGCGCAGGTGCTCGCCCCGGTGGTTCACGATCAGGCCGTCGGCGAACTCATAGGTCACGGAGTAGACGTCATGGGAGTCGCCGTGCGGGTCGCTCCGGGCGACGCGCGACCCGCCCACGGCGCTGACCGGCACCCCCCCCGCGAGCCAAAGCGCCACGTCCACGGCGTGGATGCCCGCGTTCACGAGGTAGCCGCCGCCGAGGCCGTCGTCGTTCACCCAGATCAGGTGCTGGAGGCGGCTCTCCACGGTGTCCGTGAGGGGCGGGTCGGAGAAGGACTCGTCGGTGTAGAGGGAGCTGACCAGGCCGAGGGGGCCGATCTCGCCCCGGCGGACGCGGTCCACGCCCTCGATGAAGAAGGGGTCTGTCCGCGTCTGGAAGTCGATCAGGAAACACCGCCCGGCGTCCTTCGCCCGCTTCGCCGCCTCCGCCACGCGCAGGCACCCCGGCACGTCGCACGCCACGGGCTTCGCCAGGTACACATGCACCCCCGCCTCCACGGCCGCCTCGACATGGTCCGGGAAGCAGTAGGGCGGCGTCTCCAGAAAGACCGCCTCCACACCGCTCTCCAGCAGCCGACGGTAGCCCATCAGCCCGCTGAACCGGTTCTTCTCCGGGATGCTGAACTGCCGGCCCGCCTCCTCGGCCACCCCGGGAAAATAGTCCGCCACCGCCGTGAGCTGGTAGCCGCCGTGCGCCTCGACCAGCTGGGTGATCATGTTGCCGCGCCCGCCCAGGCCGATCACCCCCGCTTTGATCTTGCCGCCCGCTGGGGCGGGCTGCGCCGCCGCCGTCCGCACCATCTGCACCGCCGCCGCCCCGGCCACACCGCCCATGAATCCCCGTCTGCTGATGGATGGTCCGCTCATCGGCTTGCTCCTGTCGTGGTGTCCGCACCCTTGCACCGCCATTCTGCGTTGCCGATCCCCCAACAGTCAAGGCGGCCAACGCGGACCGAAGAGGGCGCGGCAAGCAGCGCCCCTACAGGTGGTGCCCCCGGTGTTTCTGCGTATGCCTAGGGCATGGGCGGGTAGGGGCGCCGCTTGCCGCGCCCCTACCCGCCTGTTCCATCGGTCCCTACGACTTCTTCACCGGCAGCCACAGCGCGCTGGGGGTGTCTCCGCCGAAGTGGACACGGTTTTGGGCCTTGCGGAGTTCGGCGCCGGGTTCGGGGTGGTCCGCGCCGGTGTTGGGGTTGACGTCGAACTTGGGGTAGTTGCTGCTGGAGATATGCACGGCGATGCGGTGGCCCTTGTTGAAGACCCAGGCGGTGTTCCAGAGGTCAATGTCGAGGCGGACCACCTGGCCGGGGCCGGTGAGGGGCGGGCTCACCTTGTCGTAGCCGTCGCGGGTCTTGACGCGGCGGATGCCGTCGAGGACGTTGATCTCGCGGCCGTCGCCGTCGGGGAAGACATCCACGAGCTTCGCCGTGAAGTCCGTGTCGGGGGCGTCGGAGGAGACGTAGAGGGTGACGCGGAGGCGTCCGACGGTCTCGACAGGCTCCTCCAGCACGGGGGTGGCGAATTTCAGGATGTCGGGGCGGCTTGATATCTTGCGCTGGTCATAGGGCCCCGCCTTGAGGTTGGGCAGGAGGTTCGCGCCGCCCAAGGTGGGGACGGGGTTCTTGGGGTCGAAGGTGAACTCCAGCGACCCGGCCGGGGGCACGGTGTCGCGGGAGATCAGGCCCTCGGGGGCGAGATGAAACGGGACCTCCGTGGTGGGGAAGGGGGGCCAGGTTTCGGCGGTGCGCCACTCGTTTCCCGGGGCGTCGGGGTCGCGGTCGTCGCCCATGACGTAATACTGCACCTTGGGGATGCCGTCAAGAGCCTTCTCGTCGCCTTTGAGGTAATGGGCGAACAGGCGGTTGGCGATGTCCCCGGACTCCACAGCAGGGTCCGTGGAGGGCATTTTGTAGTCCGGGGAGGAGTCGTTGTTGTGCGTGCGCCAGCCCATGACGAGGTAGTTCTTCCCGCGCGCACCCTCGCCGCCTTCGTTCTCGCGGGAGATGAAGGCGTCCACGGTGCCCGGCTGGAAGATGTCGTACCACCCGCCCATGAAGACGGCGGGGGCGGTGATGTCCTTTGCGCGGGCGACGACGTTGTAGTAGGACCAGAAGTCGTCGAAGACCGGGTGGCTGCGGTAGAGGGCCGAGACGTCGTACTGGCCGAGGAGGGTGAGCCATCCCTCCACGAGGTTCTTGCGGAAGACGCCGCCGGGATAGCCGACGTCGAAGTAGAAGTTGGCCGGGGTCAGGTAGATGTACTGGGCCGCGATGTCGCGGGTGACGGGGGCCATGAGCATCTGGACCAGCGCAAGGGCCGACTCGCCGGTGGTGCCGATCTTGCCATTGCACCAGGGCTGCTTCTTTATCCAGGCGACGGTGTCCGCGCCGTCCGTGAGCCCCTCGCGCCAGCCGTCGTAATAGAAGGCGCTGGCCTTGCCGCCGCTGCCGTGGAGCCCCCGCGGCGCCTGGACCACGGCGGCGTAGCCGTCGTTCAGGTAGCGGTTGAGGCCCATGTTGCGGGTGTAGGTGTTGCGGATGAGGATGACGGGCCACGGGCCGCCGCCGCTGTCGGGGAGATAGACGTCCGTGGCCAGCGGGGTGCCGTCGGTCATGGGCACGTCGTGGTACTCCGACACGCCGACGGTGGTCCGCAGGTCCCTGGAGAACATGGGGCCGGCCAGCGCCGCCGAGGCGAGCAGAACGGCGAGGATGGCGCACACCGCGGCGCGCACGGGAAGCCGAAACAACTTCTTCATCTCCCTCACTCCTTGATGCCCGTCCGTTGCTCACCCTCCGGCGAAGAAGGTGACGGGGGACTCCCGGCGGGCAAGCCGCTTGACCAGAACCGCCAGCTCGAGAGCGTGGTAGTCCCCCCACAGGGAGGACTCGCCGCAGGGGATTGTCCGGCCTTTGGGGACGTAATCCCAGCCGCGCGGGCGGTGATAGACGGAGTGAAGGAGCAGTCCCTCGTGCTTCGGGGACTCGGAGAGGTAGGGCGGCGAGAAGAGCGTGCGGGCCTCGCCTAGGCCGGCCCGAAGGTAGCCGCCCCCCTTGTTCCCCAGGCGCAGGCCGAGCCGGATCAGGCCCTGGGCCGAGATTGCGGCGGCGGAGCTGTCCACGGGCTCCGGCCCGCTCCACGGGTCCGACGTCTTCGCGTAGTCCGCGACGCCCGCGAGGCCCGGCGCGCCGGTGTCCCAGAAGGGGATGCCGTCGGCGGAGCTGTGGCGCAGGTAGAAGTCCGCCGTGGCGCGGGCGGCGCGCTCCATTTCCCGGAGGAAGGCGGTCTTTCCCTCGAACTGCACGCAGGGACGGGAGAACCACTCCAACTGCTCGGCGCAGCCGAGGAGCACCCATGCCAGCCCCCGGGTCCAGGTGGAGAAGGGCGAATAGCCCTGCTGGGTGGAGGGGCACCGGAATTTTCCGTCGTTCACGTTGAACAGGCTCTCGTGGGCGACCCGGCCCGGCACATCGTAGATATCGCGCCCTTCCCCGTAGAAGACATTCCACGCGAGGGTGCTTCGGATATGCGCCGCGGCGCGGTCGAGGAGGGAAACGGGCCGGTCGTTCTCGCCCATGAGCGCGTGGCCGAGCTGGTGGGCGAGCACAAGGCTCCGGCAGGAGCGGATGGTGTCGCAGAAGAGGGAGTGGGGGCCGTTGAAGGAGTAGACGTAGCCGCCGCCGGTCTCCGTGGTGGCGGTCCACCGGGCGGCCTGCACCGCCCCGGAGACTTTCAGGGCCAGTTCGCACTGCGCCAGCATGCCGCCTTCGTCCGCGACCTTCCCCTCCAGGATCAGCCGCCGGAGGGTGCCGTAGGTCGAGACGTTGTTGAAGCCGTGGTCGTGGACGCCGATGTGGCTGACGTGGGGGGCCATGCGGTCCAGGGTGCCCCGGATGCCGGCGTCGAGGGCGGCGCGGTCGCCGGTGGCGTCAAAGACAAGCAGGGATCCGCCGAAAAGGAAGCCTTGGGTCCATTCGGTCCAGCCGCGGGCGGTGTATTTGCCGGCGCGGGTGAACACGGGCGCGCCCATGCCGTCCCGCCCGTCCATCCATTTGCGCGCGAGGCGCGCGCACTTCCCCTCCGCAACGGAGAGAAAACGGTCCGTAAACGGCTCCACAGCCGCAGGGGTCAAACGGGAATCCGGAAGCATGCCTCAGCCCTCGTGTTGTCCCCGCGCAACGGGGACGCGGACATGGTACGCCACGGGGCTTCCGCGCCTCAAGTCACCGGAAGGCTGAACCGCGCGTCCTATTTCCCCGGCTTCATGGCGTCGCGCGCGGCGCGGTGGAAGGCCTCCACGTCGGGGTAGGTCTTGGCGTCGCCCTCGGCCTCGAACTGCTCCAGGAGGGCGCTCTGCTTCCGCGAGAGCTTGACGGTAACCTCGACGCGCACGATGGCGACCTGGTCACCGTGGCTGTAGCCGCGCAGGTCGGGCATGCCCTTGCCGCGGACGCGGAGCTGGGTGCCGGTCTTGGCGCCGGCGGGAATCTTGAGGGAGACCATGCCGTGGAGGGTGGG
>JAKPUV010000502.1 GCA_029554925.1 Candidatus Hydrogenedentota bacterium
TGTCGTCGCGGTGGACGCCCCCTTCGGCTTCAACCTCCACACTCCGGTGGCTGCGGGGTTCTTTTTCTTCCTCTCCGGTGCCCTGTCGGGGGTGTTGTCCCAGACTGCCCTTCCTTTGACTGCTCGGGAACCCATTCCCCCCACGCGGCGCGGACTGAGGATGGCGGGGTCGGCGGTGCTTGCCCTCCTTGTACTAACGGCGGGCGTGTTGCAGTACCGTCTTGAGTCGCGCGCCCTGTGGGCCACCGGACTCATGGAATGGGTCCAGGCGCAGGGCGGCCGCGTCTCGATGGACGACCCCACCGTCCGCGCGGCGCGCGCCCGGTTGCGTGAAACACGCCGCGCATTTCCCTGGGAAAGCCGCTTCGCGCTCGTCGAGGGACGTCTGCTTCTCGCCGCGGGCGCCCCATCCGCCGCCGCTGGGGCCTTTGCGGCGGCGTCACGTTGCGCCCCAAACGATCCCGCCGTTTGGACTTCCCTTGCGGACGCCCTGGTCACCCTCGCCGGGGGAAACGAACCAGACACGGGGTTCTTGGTCCGGCGCGCCGCGGAGACTGCCCGCCGCGCGCTCACCCTCTGTTCCGTCCACGGAACACCCCATGAGGCCCTTGCCCGGGTATGCGCCGCATCGGCCTCCCTTGCCGACAGCTCCGAAGAACGCGACCATTGGGCGCGCGCGGCGCTGGACCATTTCCGGGCCGCTCTCCGGGGAGGCCCCCCTGAAGATCAGAACATGACCCTCCTCCACGCGGACACCGCCCTTTCCCTCGGGGAGGTTCAGGAGGCCGCCTCCGTCCTCGCGCGGGGCCTGGAACGGACCCCGTCCATGGTTCTTTGGAGACTTCTGGACAAGGTTCCCGAAAGCCCCAGGACGGACGCCCTGCTCTTTCCCGCAGCGCGTGGCGCATACGGACGGCAATCCGCGCTCTCCTCCCATCTTTCCGGGGACCCGCAGTCACGAATCACCGCCGCGTTCCACCTGCTGGATCTGTCCGGAGCGGCCTCCACGGACGACGCCTTCGCCGCGGCCCTGGCGCGGGAGACCGTGGCCGCACACCCCGACCATCCCGGCATTCTTGAACTCCTGGAGAGCCTTCGTCCTGAAGGACAGGCGGACGCGGACACCGTTCCGGAACTTCTTCATCACCTCTTTCCGGAAAGGCTCCCCGCCGGACTGCCCGCGCATGTGCTCCCCGGATATGGGGAACCGCTCACTCCCACGACGCTGGCTTCCGCCCTCGACAGCCTGGGGTTAACGCTTATGCGGCATCCGAGCGCCCTTTCCAGAGAAGGTGTCCGCGCCGCGCTGCTGCATGTTCTCGAGCGACTGGAACAGGCGGCGGCGTCCCTGCCCCCCGAAGCGGTTCCCGCAGCGAGAATGCAGGAACTCCGCAGGCGCATCGTGGGAGACGATCCCGCGCCAAAGGGGGGCACGCCATGACCCCCCGGCGCGCTGAAATGGTCACTGTCACAGCCCTCGCCGCGCTCGGCTGTTTGGCTTTTCTCCTGTCCGCCGCCGTTTTCCTCGCAGAAGGGACGGACTTTGTCGCCCGGCGCGATAGCCGCGTGGCCGAGGTCACGCTGGGCGAGGCGGAGCGCATGGAAGCCGGCGGGTTGCTGGAGGACGCGGAGCGGCGCTACGCGCGGTCCCTGTCCGAGGTCTTCGCGGGACCCGACAAGCGGGCCTACGCCAACCGCCGCCACGGCGAGCTGCTGCACCGGCTGGGAAGGTACGAGGAGGCCGCCGACGCGCTGGAGAAAGCCTGCTCGGGACCGGAACCCGACTGTTCAGGCAGGGCAACGCTGCTGGACTGCCTTCTCCGGCTCCGCAGGACGAACCAGGCGGAGGCGGCGCTTGCCGGGTGGGCTCCCGACGGCGGCGAAACCGGAGAGCCGCAGGAACAGGCTGCCTTCCTCGCGGCCCAAGGGCGCGTTTTGGAGGACTCGGGAAATCTGGAGGAGGCGCTGCGCTTTTACCGCGACGCGACGCGCCTGGACTGGGCGGGGGACGCCCATTACTTCGCCGGACGCCTGCTCATCGCGCGCGGCGATACGGGGGAGGGCCGGAAACTGCTCCAGCGCTATCTGCTCCAGGCGCATTCGGCGCTCTATTGGGCCGAGGCGCTGGAACTGCTGCGGCGTCAGGCGCCCTGACCGCCCTCCCCTATCCTCCGAACTGCGGCAGGTACGTCTTGTTCGCGGCGAGATAGTCGTCCAACAGCGCCTGGGCGACCCGCGGGTCGTCCACCATCGGGTCGAGCGCCAGCGCCTGAAGCGCGAGCTGGCGGTCCCCCAGCACCGCCGCGTCCACGGCAAGCTGTACAACGGTGATCTGGCGGCGGACCAGTTCCGCCACCGCATCGGGCAGCGCGCCCACGGCCACACCGCGCGGCCCGCCCGCGCCGACCACCGCCGGGGTCTCGACCACCGCGCCCTCGGGCAGGTTGGCGATCTGGCCCTCGTTGGGGAGGTTCAGCGCCTGCTCGTACAGGGGCTCGCCCGTGGCGATGGCGGCGATCACCTTTTCGGCCCGCTCGGAGTGGACGTGCTCCATGGACTCGATGGACATGCGCCCGGAGGCCATCGCCTCGATGCGCTCCCACATGACCTCCCGCTCCGTAACGGCGCCGTCCAGCGGGTACATCTGGACGTCGTAGTACTCCCATCCGCCGCGCCGCGTGTTGTGCGTGTACGGCAGGTACTCCACCATGTGGCAGTCGCCGGGTACGGGGAAGACGCCGAAAATCCGGGCCATTTCCTTCGTGAGCGGCTCAAAGCCCGGGTCGTGCGCCGCCGCGCGGTCCAAAACCAGCGGATACAGGTCGCGCCCGCTGCCCTTCTCCCGGATGCGCAGCATCCAGGTGAAGTGGTTGGTCCCCGCCGCCACCACGTCCACCTTCTCCATGGCCGCCCCGGCGATCACCTTCTCCTGCGCCAGCGCCTCGCGG
>JAKPUV010000512.1 GCA_029554925.1 Candidatus Hydrogenedentota bacterium
GGACTACGGCGCGCAGCGGGCTTATGACGCCCTTCAGAAGGCGCTGGACGGCGGGGCGTCGGGCATGAAGGCGGCGGACGCCTGGTACTGGCTCGGACACTTGCGCCACCGCGAGGGGCTCTACGACGGCGCGCGCCAGGCCTATGCCGGGGCCCTCAAGGCGCAGCCGGACCTCATCCGTGCGGTCATCGGCCTCGCCGTGCTCGACGCGCGGGACGGCAAGATCGCTGAGGCTTCGGCCGTGCTGGACAAACTGGGCCAGGCCGCCCAGCCGCATGACGTGGAGACCCGCGTCCTGCTCAAGAAGGCGCTGTACGACTTCGAGTCCGCCCGCGGCATCTTTCCCGACGAGCCCGCCCTGAACGCCGCCTACGCCAAACTCCTCTACCGCGCCGGGCGCCTGCCCGACGCCGCCCTGGCCGCCCGCCGCGCTACGGACCAGAACCCCCAGGACGTGGACACGCTGAATTTTCTCGGCGCGATCCTGCTCCAGACCGGCAGCACCGACCAGGCCCGCCAGGTGTATGAGAAGTCGCTGGCCGCCAAGCCGGACCAGCCCCAAGTCGAGAAGATGCTCTCCCAGTTGAAAGCCGCCCCCCGCTGATGGAGACCGGTCCGGAACGCCCGTCCCTGCGGCTGCCGCCGGAGGCCCGCGCGCTTTCCATGGACCAGTGCCGCGGCTTCGCCATCGTCATGATGCTGCTGGGCAACTTCATGGGCAAGTTCGCCTTCATGCCCTCCCTGCTCACGCACCACCGCACGGGGATGACCCTCGCCGAGACCATCGCGCCCCTGTTCGTCTTCCTCGCGGGCATGTCCTACCGGGGCTCCTTCCTGCGCCGCGCCGGGGCCGCCGGCCCGGGCGCCGCGCGGGGGTGGGCCGTGCGCCGCCACCTGCTCATCTTCGCCGTCGGCGTGCCCGTCTACTGGGGCCACACCTGGGACGCCCTCACGCACATCGGCCTCGCGGGAATCCTGCTCCTGCCCGTCATCCACCGGGGCGTCGCGGCGCGCCTCGCGGCGGTCGTCGTCTTTGCGGCGGTCCACCAGGCGCTCTTCCTGGGAACGGGCTACGGAGACTGGGTGATGACCTCCCCCGTGTGCCTAAACGGCGGGCCGCTGGCCGCGCTGACCTGGGGCATGGTCATGCTCCTCGGCACCGTGGCCTGGGACATGCGGGCCGCCCGGTCCGGCCCCCGGCTCATGATGGACTTCCAGCTGTGGGGATGGGGGCTTGTCGTTCTGGGGGTGCTCTTCACCCTCCCCTGGGGTGACCTCAAGCCCGCCTGGCCCTTCACCCGTTACGGCATGACCTTCCCGCACCCGCTCTTCACCGGCGGCGTCGCCTTCATCACCTACGATCTCTTCTACTGGTTCTGCGATTACCGAGGATGGCGCGCGCCCCTCTTCTCGCCCCTCGGGCGCAACCCCCTTGTCACCTACGCCGTCCTCGGCGCCTGCGTCGGTCTCAGCCGCCTCGTAACCCACACCTTCGGCGACCCCACCCCCGCCACCGCCATGACCGCCTACGCCGCCATGGTCGCCGTCGCCTACGCCGTAGCCCGCGCCCTCGACCGGCGCGGCTTCCTCGTGCGCCTCTGACGCAGCGGACATGCGGGGAAAGCTCCGTACCGCCGCCGTCCCGGCCTTTCCGTCATTCCCGCGCAGGCGGGAATCCATCCTGGATCGGCGGGTGACGCCACGCGCTAAGGCATGGGCCCCCGCTTTCGCGGGGGTGACGGGGGTGTGGGTGACC
>JAKPUV010000518.1 GCA_029554925.1 Candidatus Hydrogenedentota bacterium
GTCGTGGTGACCGGCGCGCCGTGGGGCAGGGTGCGCACGGTCTTGTACGGCTCCTGCAGGTGCACGGGCACGGGGTAATGGATGCCGCAGTGGACGCCGCAGCCCAGCAGGTGGGCCATCAGCTCGTCGCGCCGGGGGGACCGCACCACGTAGAGGTGCCACACCGGGATGGTGCCCGGGGCGGTCTCCGGCAGGACGAGGCCCGAGTCCGCGAGGCCCTCGCTGTAGAGGTCGGCGAAGCGGCGGCGCCGCTCGTTCCAGGCGTCGAGGTGGCGCAGCTTCACGCGGAGCACGGCGGCCTGCATGCTCTGGAGGCGGCTGTTGAACCCGACGACGGGGTGGATGTACTTCTCCGACTGGCCGACGTTGCGGTACATGCGCAGGGCGTGGGCCACGGCGGCGGTGTCCGTGGTGACCGCGCCGCCCTCGCCGTAGGAGCCGAGGTTCTTGCCGGGGTAGAAGCTGAAGCAGCCGCAGACGCCGAGGGACCCGGCGCGGAGGCCGCGGTGCCGCGCGCCGTGGGCCTGGGCCGCGTCCTCGACAACGTGGAGGTTGTGCCGGCTGGCGATGTCCGCGATGGCGTCCATGTCGGCCATGTGGCCGTAGAGGTGCACCGGGATCACGGCCTTGGTGCGCGGCGTGACGGCCGCCTCCACCAGCTCCGGGTCGAGGGTGTAGTACGGCTGCACCGTGTCCACCAGCACCGGGGTGGCCCCGGTCAGCGTGATGGCGTTCACCGTGGCGATGAAGGTGTTGGCCGCCGTGATCACCTCGTCCCCCGGGCCGATGCCGAGGGCGCGCAGCGCCAGGTGGAGCGCGTCGGCGCCCGAGGCCACGCCCACGCAGTGGGCCGCGCCGCAGTACTCGG
This sequence comes from Candidatus Hydrogenedentota bacterium, assembly GCA_029554925.1. Classification (GTDB taxonomy): domain Bacteria; phylum Hydrogenedentota; class Hydrogenedentia; order Hydrogenedentales; family CAITNO01; genus JAAYBR01. The sequence goes on from JAKPUV010000518.1 coordinate 869, forward strand.
CGAACTCGCGCTCGAAATGGGCCACCGCGTCGCCCAGCACGAAGGACGCGCCCGCCATCACCTCCTCCAGCGCCGCATGGATCTCCTCGCGGAGCTCCTGATACTGCGTCTTCAGGTCCACAAAGTGCACTTGCATGGTGTGTTTTCCCGTTTCTCCGGCTTGCCGCCCGTCACTCCGCGACGTACAGGTCCTTCCAGAGGATGCCGTCCACGCCGCCGGAGTGCAGCTGGAGGGCGAAGCTGCCCTCGAAAAGCTGCTGCCCCTGGTCGGTCAAGTCCAGCACGCGCATCCCGTTGACCCAGGTGGTCACGCGGTTGCCCTGCGTGCGGATTTCAATCTCGTTCCACTGCTCCGGCCGCAGCACCATGGCCTGGGGGGACTTCAGGTCCGGCTCCACCAGCCAGCCGCGCTTGTAGCTCTCGTAGACCCAGCCCGACGGCGACGGGTATTCCGGGGCGACCTCGCCCTGGAGCCCGGCGATCACCGGGTAGCCGTCGTCCTTCGGCGTGATGGTCGAGTGGTAGAAGAGGCCGAAGTTGCCGTCGCCCAGGGTCTTGAAGACGCCGCGCACGCGGAAATCCTTGAAAGTCTCCACCGTGGCCAGGTAGCCCTCGCTCTTCTTCGGGCCGCTGCCGCCGAGGATGGCGCCGTCGCGCACCTCCCACTTCTCGCTGCCCCACTCCTTCCAGCCTTCGAACGACTTGCCGTCAAACAGGGCCCGCCACTTCCCCTCGCGTCCGTAGTCCTTGACGCGGATGTTCCGGTATTCCATCACCGCCGCGTCCTCCTTCGCCTCGTAGGCGAAGGACTGGAGCGCCAGGAACCCGCCGAGGTACGCCTCGTCCTCAAGGCGCAGCGCCGACACGTCATGCAGGAAGACCTCGATGACGGCGCCCCGCGCCGACACGCGCATCTTGTTCCACTCGTACTGCTTGAGCGTCTTGACCGACTCCGGCGACGGCTCCGCCAGCGGTCCCCGCCCGTTCTCGTCCACCAGCCGCCCGCTGCCGTTGCGCTGGCGCGTCTCCACGTTCGCCTGGTAGCCGTACATCTGCTTCGGGACGTCGGCGGCCTTCTCGTCGCCCTTGAGCGGGCGGGGCAGCCAGTGCGAGCGGAACTGCAAGCCGCCGTTCGTCGGCACGGGCGTGCGGAACTCCAGCTCCACCTCGAAGTCGCGGAACTCCCGTCCGCCGAACAGCAGCCAGGTGTTCTCGTCCTTCGCCGCCATTCCCCGGACAATGCCGTCCTGAACGGACCACTGGCCGCCCAGGGCGGTCCACCCGGCCAGATCCTCGCCCGGGGTGATGTCCTCCCAGTCCGCGGCCAGGGCCGCTCCGCACGCAAACACCGCAACCAGGGCCAAACGGAACGCGTTCATGGTGTGTTCTCCTTGCAGGGGTCCGGCGCGTCCCCCGGCCCCGGAAAGGGGTTGCGGGACCGGTCCGCGCGCTCAACCGGTAAATAGTACCCGTTGCCCGCGCTGAACGCAAGCGGCGGGACCATAATTGAACCCGGGGCGGGATTTGTACATAATAGTCAGGTTTGTGCCCGGGGGCGGTCTCTGTTTCCGGGTTTCCCGCCGTCCGGCGCCCTTTGGGGCGCGGGTGCGCGGGTGGTCTCTTTCCCTGGAACCCATGCCGGAAAACCCCCGGCAACAACGCTGTAAGGCAGCAACCGGCCCCGGAGCGCCCGGGGGCGGCAAGTGGAGCGCGCGCGATGGCAAGACCGATGAAGACAGTGGACGGAAACGAGGCGGTGGCCCGGGTGGCCTTCCTGGCGAGCGAGGTGGCGGCGATCTACCCGATCACGCCGTCGTCCGCCATGGGCGAGTGGGCCGACGAGTGGGCGGCCAAGGGCGAGAAGAACATCTGGGGCACGGTGCCGCTGGTGGTGGAGATGCAGAGCGAGGCGGGGGCCGCGGGGGCGGTGCACGGCGCGCTGCAGGCGGGCTCGCTGACGACGACGTACACGGCGTCGCAGGGGCTGCTGCTGATGATCCCGAACATGTTCAAGATCGCGGGCGAGCTGACGCCGGCGGTCATCCACGTGACGGCGCGCGCCGTGGCGGCGCACGCGCTGTCCATCTTCGGCGACCACAGCGACGTGATGGCGGTGCGGAACACGGGCTTCGCGCTGCTGGCGTCGAACTCGCCGCAGGAGGCGCAGGACCTCGCGCTGATTGCCCACGCGGCGACGCTGAAGGCGCGGATTCCCTTCCTGCACTTCTTCGACGGGTTCCGCACGTCGCACGAGGTCGCGAAGATCGAGCAGGTGCTGGCGGAGGACGTCCGCGCCATGATCGACGAGGACCTGGTGCTGGCGCACCGCGCGCGGGCGCTCAACCCCGAGCGCCCGGTGCTTCGCGGCACGGCGCAGAACCCGGACGTGTTCTTCCAGGCCCGCGAGGCGTGCAACCCGTTTTACAACGCCTGCCCGGGCATCGTCCAGGAGACGATGGACAAGTTTGCGGCGCTGGTGGGCCGGTCCTACCACCTGTTTGACTACACGGGCGCGCCGGACGCCGAGCGGGTGATCGTGCTGATGGGCTCGGGCGCCGACACGGCGGACGAGACGGTCAGCCACCTGGCCAAGGCCGGGGAGAAGGTGGGCGTCCTGAAGGTGCGCCTGTTCCGCCCGTTCTCGGCGGGGCATTTCATCGCGGCGCTTCCGAAGACCGTGAAGGCCGTCGCGGTGCTCGACCGGACCAAGGAGCCGGGGGCGGCGGGCGAGCCGCTCTACATGGACGTGGTGACGGCGTTGGCCGAGTCCATGACCGACGGGACGCTGCCCTTCCCGGCGATCCCGCGGGTGGTGGGCGGCCGCTACGGCCTGTCCTCCAAGGAGTTCACCCCGGCGATGGTGAAGGCGGTCTTCGACGAGCTGAAGAAGGACGCGCCGAAGAACCACTTCACCGTGGGCATCACGGACGACGTGACGCACACGAGCCTGGAGGTGGACAAGTCGTTCTCCACCGAGGACCCGCTGACGGTGCGGGCCGTGTTCTACGGCCTGGGGTCCGACGGCACGGTGGGCGCGAACAAGAACTCGATCAAGATCATCGGCGAGGACGCCGGGCTGTGCGCCCAGGGCTACTTCGTGTACGACTCGAAGAAGTCGGGGTCCATGACCACGTCGCACCTGCGCTTCGGGCCGAACCCGATCAAGTCCAGCTACCTCATCACGCGGGCGAACTTCGTGGCGGTCCACCAGTTCACGCTGATGGAGAAGATGGACCTGCTCTACCTCGCGGAGGAGGGGGCGACCTTCCTGGTGAACAGCATCTTTGGCCCGGACGAGCTGTGGGACCGCCTGAGCCGCACGGTGCAGCGCCACATCATCGAGAAGCGGATCAAGCTGTACACGATCAACGGCTACGCGGTGGCCGCGCAGGCGGGCATGGGCAACCGCATCAACACGGTGATGCAGGTGTGCTTCTTCGCCATCAGCAACATCCTCCCGCGCGACAAGGCGATCGACGCGATCAAGTACGCGATCAAGAAGACCTACGGCAAGCGGGGCGAGTCGGTGGTGCAGAAGAACTGGGCGGCCGTGGACATGGCGCTGGAGAACCTGCACGAGGTGGCGGTGCCCGGAGAGGTCACCAGCGCCTTCGACCTGAGCGCCCCGGTGCCCGCGGACGCGCCGGCCTTCCTGCACGAGTTCACGGCGGAGATCATCCGCGACCGGGGCAACGACATGCCGGTGAGCAAGATGCCGGTGGACGGCACCTTCCCGACGGCGACGACGCAGTGGGAGAAGCGGAACATCGCGCTGGAGATCCCGGCGTGGGACCCCGAGACCTGCATCCAGTGCGGCAAGTGCTCGCTGGTCTGCCCGCACGGCGTGATCCGGGGCAAGGTCGTGCCCGAGTCCGCGCTGGCGGGCGCGCCCGAGGGCTTCCAGTCGGCCAAGGCCAAGTGGAAGGAGTTCGACGGGCAGCGCTTCGTGCTCCAGATCGCCCCCGAGGACTGCACGGGCTGCACGCTGTGCGTGCAGACCTGCCCGGCGAAGAACAAGAGCGAGGTCAAGCTGAAGGCCATCAACATGGTGCAGCAGGAGCCCATCCGCGCGCGCGAGCGCGCCTGCTGGGACTTCTTCCTCTCCCTGCCCGAGACGGACCGCGACCGGGTGAACCACGGGCTGGTGAAGGACGTGCAGCTCCTGCGCCCGCTCTTCGAGTTCTCCGGCGCCTGCGCCGGCTGCGGCGAGACCCCCTACATCAAGCTCGTCTCGCAGCTCTTCGGCGACCGCGCGTACATCGGCAACGCCACCGGCTGCTCCTCCATCTACGGCGGCAACCTCCCCACCACCCCGTGGGCCGTGAACGCCGAGGGCCGCGGCCCGGCGTGGTCCAACTCGCTCTTCGAGGACAACGCCGAGTTCGGCATGGGCATGCGCGTCACGATTGACAAGCAGGAGGAGTTCGCCCTGGAGCTGGTGAAACGGCTCGAGTCCGCCATCGGCGGCGCCCTTGCCGGCGCCCTGCTCGCGGCGGACCAGTCCACCGAGGCGGGCATCAACGCCCAGCGGGCGCGGGTGGCCGAACTGAAGAAGAAGCTGGCGGGCGCGGCGGCCCCGGAGGCGAAGACGCTGCTGGGTGTGGCGGACTTCCTGGTGCGCAAGAGCGTGTGGATCATCGGCGGCGACGGCTGGGCCTACGACATCGGCTACGGCGGCCTCGACCACGTGCTGGCGTCGGGCCGCAACGTGAACATCCTCGTGCTCGACACGGAGGTGTACTCCAACACGGGCGGCCAGTGCTCCAAGTCCACGCCGCGCGCGGCGGTGGCCAAGTTCGCCGCGGCCGGCAAGCCGACGGGCAAGAAGGACCTGACGCTCATGGCGATGACCTACGGCACCGCGTATGTGGCGCGGGTGGCCCTGGGCGCGAACGACGGCCACACGGTGAAGACCTTCCTGGAGGCCGAGGCCTACGACGGCCCGTCGCTCATTGTGGCCTACAGCCACTGCATCGCCCACGGCTACAACCTGTCCATGGGGCTGGAGCAGCAGAAGGCCGCCGTGCAGTCGGGGCACTTCCCCCTGTTCCGCTTCAACCCGAACCTGAGGGCCGAGGGCAAGAACCCCTTCCAGCTCGACTCGAAGGACCCGAGCCTCCCGCTGGACAAGTACATCTACAACGAGACCCGCTACAAGATGCTGTCCCTGAGCCAGCCCGAGGCGGCCAAGCGCCTCCTCGAGGAGGCCGAGGGCGACGTGCAGACGCGGTGGCGCCTCTACCAGTATCTGGCCGCCATGCCCGGCACGGCGGACGCCCCGGCCCAGGCCGAGTAACCCCAACCCCAGGACAACCCCCCGCCGCGCCCCCGGGCCGGCGGCAGAAGGAACAGACAGATGGACCTCTCGACAACCTATCTCGGCCTGAGCCTGAAGAACCCGATCGTCGTGTCGCCCTCGCCCATCAGCGAGAAGCTGGACAGCATCCGCAAGCTCGAGGACTCGGGCGCGGCGGCCATCGTGCTGCACTCGCTTTTCGAGGAGCAGATCGCCTTCCAGAGCCAGGAGCTGAACGCGAACCTCCAGCAGGGGGAGCTGTCGACCCCCGAGGCGATGACCTATTTCCCCGACCTGGAGGACTACAAGATGGGGCCCGAGGGCTACCTCGGCCACATCCGCCGCGCCAAGGAGGCCACCGGCATCCCCATCATCGCCAGCCTCAACGGCGTGTCGGCCGGCGGCTGGGTGGAGTACGCCCGCGAGATGCAGCAGGCCGGCGCGGACGCGGTCGAGCTGAACGTGTACTACGTGCCCACGAACCCCAACATGACGGGCGCGCAGGTCGAGGACATGTACGTCGACCTCGTGAAGACCGTGAAGGCCGCCGTCACGGTCCCCGTGGCCGTGAAGATCGGGCCGTATTTCAGCTCCCTGGCCAACATGGCGCGGCGGCTGAGCGAGGCGGGGGCCGACGCCCTGGTCATGTTCAACCGCTTCTAC
>JAKPUV010000521.1 GCA_029554925.1 Candidatus Hydrogenedentota bacterium
CAAGAACACCGGCATGGCCGTGATCATTGACATCGGCGAGGAGAAGGACATCCACCCGAAGAACAAGCAGGACGTCGGGAAGCGCCTCGCGCTCAACGCGCTGGCGAAGGACTACGGCCGCGACGTCGCCTGGTCCGGCCCGATGTACAAACGCGTCCACTTCAAGAAGGGCGAGGCGCACCTGTGGTTCGACCACGCCTGCGGGCTGACCACGCAGGGCAACGCCCCGCTTAAGGGCTTCGCCGTCGCCGGTGCCGACCGCAAATTCGTGTGGGCCGACGCCCGCATTGAGGGGAAGAAGGTCGTGGTGTCGTCGCCGCAGGTCCCGAATCCAGTGGCCGTGCGCTACGGCTGGGCGAACAACCCCAAATGCACCCTCACCAACGCGTCGGGCCTGCCCGCCTCCCCCTTCCGCACGGACAAATGGCCGGGCCGAACCGCCGGGAAGAGGTAACCCGCAACGCGGGAAAAATTTCGCGCCGGGGCGTCTTTTTCGGACGCCCCGGCGCGCTGTTTCGAGCACGGTATCTGCGGGGGACGGGCCGCCCGGAGGCGGGCAGCCCCTACCGCATGCCTATTTCAGATGCCGCTCCAGCACCGACTCCAAAGCATCCGCGGCTATCTTGGCCTCGACCACGTTTCCGGAAGCATCAATGAGCCAGTTCGAGGGAATGTACGAGACGCCATAGGCGGTGGTGGCCGGATTGTCCTCGCTGAATCCGCCGATATGGCACTGGGGCCAGGCCATTTCCTGCGCGGCGGCAAACTTGGCCGCGGTCTTGATGTCCCTGTCGAGGTTCAGCCCGACCATCCGGAGTTTTCCGCCCTCGCCGTACTCCTTCCAGAGTTTCTTCAGGAGGGGAATCTCCGCCTTGCACGGCGCGCACCAGGTGGCCCAGAAGACCAGCAGCACGGGCGTTCCCTTTTCGTCGCCCAGTTTCCATTCCTTGCCGTCCAGCGTGGTGCCCTGCAGTTCCGGGGCGACGGCGCCCGCCCCCGGCTTGGGGATGGCGGAGAAGGCCAAACCGCCCAACTCCAGCGGGGCGGGTTGGTCCGGCGCGATGGTGAAGGCGCGCTCCGCGCGCGCCGCGGCCGTGCCCCGGCCGCAGGCGTTTTGCGGCGGCGCGTCATGCAGCGTGGCCGTGAGGTCGTAGTCGCCGGGCGGGAGGCAGTCAAGCGTGAAGGTTCCGTCCTCCAGCACGATGGGCACAAAGCCGTTTTCCTTGTCCTCGGCGTCGTCGCCATGGCGGCGGGCCGATATGAACAGCCGCCGGGGGGAATGCCAGGGCTCTTCGGTGTCGGCCCCGAGGGTTGCGAAAGCGGGGTCCACGATGAGTGTGCCCCGCACCGCCCCACTGCGGTCCGCACAGAAGGCGACCTGCGTCGTCTTGCCGGGTTCCGGGGTGACATCAACGGCATGGCTCTTCACCCAGCGGCGCCATTCACCCACCCGCAGCGGCAGTGCCGGCACATAGTCAATCTTGAAATGGCCGGTTTCGTCCGGCACGGCGCTGAGGTTGAAGTGCACAGAGTCACCCGCATTCCATTCCCCGGGCAGCGCCACAGTGACGCCCACACGCGCTTTCTCCTCATTCGGCCGCTCCTGCACGGTCACAGTTCCCTCCAACTGGCTCCAGGCCGACAGGATCAGCGGGTCCTTTTCGCGGTGGTCCGCCAGCGGCCGAATCGCCCAGCCCGCCTTGTGCAGCGCGACAATCAGCGCCGGTCCCTTGCTGGGGCACAGGCGAAAATGCCCCTCATCGTCGGTGGTCGCACGATTGTACGGGTCATCCACGACGTTGGGGTCTATGCGCGTCTGCTCAATATAGGCGTTCTGGTAGGGCTCCACCAGCGCCACCGCCGCATCCTTTGCGGCCTGCCCGTCAGGCAGCAGCACCGTTCCCGCCAGCGGTTCCGCCGGTTCCATGCGTATGTCCGGCGGATTCGACGCGAACTCGGCGGCGTACACGGGGTCGCAGAAGGCCGTGTAGTGGTTTTCTGACGTGATGCGCACGCGCACAGCGCCCGGAACCTTCCCCATGCTTGCCCCGGTTTCCACGGAGAACCTGCCGTCGCTGGCGCGGTACTTGACCGGGTTGTGCACCCAGTAGGAGGCGATGGGTTCCGCCTTCTCGCTGCGGTCAAAATCAACCGTGAAATGCTTGACCGGCTTGCCCGTCACCGCGTCCAATACGCGGCCCTGAAGTTCCGCTGAGGGATACAGCACGAATTCCGTCTCATTCGCCTCCGTGGCGGACCAGTCAATGTCGCGGCTGAAGAAGTCGTCTTTCTTTGTGCTGAAGTCCATCGTGCCCTCTTCGGGCAAGCCGGAAAGCGCAAAACGGCCATCAGCGCCTGTCCTTGCATCATAACTGTATACGGCGATGATAGCGCGGCCCTGATCAACAGTCCAAAGATTGCTGCAAAAGCGCACCCCTTCCATGGGCGCGCCGGCGGCGTCATGGACGATGCCGCTCCAGGTGCGGCCCTTTGTCATGACGATGCGCAGTTCGTCCCGTTTCCTGCCCAGGCGCAGGTGTTGCGGCGCGAGATCCTCGGCAAACACAAAGAGTCGGCAGTCCTCGTCCGATGCGGTGGGCAGGTCAAAGCGCCCGTCCGCGTCCGCAATGACCGCGTTGGTGATCTCGCCCTTCCGAATCTGCTCCCGGTACTCCGCGATGTCCTCGATATTGGTGAAGTCCCGGACCACCACCGCGTCTTTCACGGGAGCCCCGTTTTCATCAACCACGACGCCCTTCAGCCGCACACCGCGCTTCATGGTGCAGCGGAACGTTCCCGCAAGGAGATCCTCGGACACCGTCACCCACGAACCGGAAGTGTCCGATGCGAAATCAGGGTGTTCCCGACGGCAGGAAACACGATGGCTTTCCTCCGGAATCTTCGCCTGCCAGGCGCCTTCAGCGTCCGTCACCGCGTCGCCACTCCACGTCATGCCGAAATCCACGGGATAGTACACTAAAACTCTAACGTTCGGCACGGGGTTGCCGTCTTCATCCACCACAACGCCGCCCACGTCCACCATGGGCTTCTCTTTTTTGGTGAAGAAGCCCGCCGCCTTCTGGAAGTTGTCAACGATGAAGTCTTCCGCGCGCCCCAGGAACTCGCTTTGGGCGGCAAGCAGGACGGCACCCGGCCCATTGCCTGGACGAATGCCCACGGCCGAACCCACCGCCAGGACCAGGCACAGCAGGGCCGCGAGGGGCGTCCAGCCCTTTACGCGGGGCTGGGGCACGCCGAGCACGCGCTCCACCCGGCGCAGCAGCACACCGCCGGTGGCCGCCATGGCCAGGGGTGCGGATGCCCTGCACTGCCCGGCCAGCTCCGCCAGGGCCCGCGCGTACAGCAGGCTGTCGCCGCAGCTTTGCACCGCCAGATCGTCGCAGCAGTTCTCGCGCTCCTCGCGGATGCGCCGCGACACCCACCACACGGCGGGATGGTAGAACAGCAGCGTCACAATGGCGGTCTGCACTAAATTGGCCGCGTAGTCATGGCGGCGGATGTGGGCCACCTCGTGGGCGAGCAGGGCGTGCACCTGGCCGGGCGTCAGCCCTGTCAGCACGGAAGCGGGCAGCAGGATGACGGGGCGGAGCGTCCCCACAACCATCGGCACGGCGACCCGGCCGGACTCAAGCAGGCGCACCGTCCTGGAAACGCCCAGCCGGAGGCAGGCCTGCTCCAGACTCTGCCGCCATAATGGCGGCGCGTCGGCCACATCGCGCACACGCAGGCGGCGCACCTGCAGCCAGCCGCTCAGGTTCCACAGCGCGAGCAGGCACACGCC
>JAKPUV010000525.1 GCA_029554925.1 Candidatus Hydrogenedentota bacterium
CATATTCAACCAGGAAGGCGGCTACATGGCCACCAGCCTGATGCAGCAGGACCATGTCGGGCAGGACGGGTTCTACGGCGCCGTGCTCACCTACTGCGTCTTCGGCGAGAAGACGCTGCCCGACGACCTGGTGCGCACCCATCTCGAGACCACCATGCGCATCCAGTCCCCCTACGGCATGCGCGTGATCTCCAACGCCGACGGCAGCCTGCTGGAGGGGCACACGGGCGTCTACACCCACGGCGGGTCGTGGTTTCTGAACGATGCGGCGAACTACCTCGCCGGGCTGATCCACGGCATGGACCCGGCCTGGGTGGACGAGAGACTCCTCTGGCGGCTGGAGAAGGAGCTCGCCTTCATGCCCGCCTTCCACGAGTCCATCAGCACGGTCCACGGCAAGCCCCACGGCCACCATCTCTACTCCTGGAACTCCGGGTTCTGGTGGCTCCGCCGCGAGGTCCGCAGCCGGATGGGCATGGACGGCCCCGACCCCCTCTACGCCGCCCTCGACGCCAAACTCGGCGTCAAGAGGGAAGGGGAGACCCTGGTCTTCACGCCCGAAGACCGCACCTATCCCTGACCGGCACCGTCAAGAAGCCCGCCGAATGGGGCCCGGCGGTGCTTTGGTGGACGTTGTGGACGGGGCGGACTGGGTGGACCGGGAAAAGAGCGGCGTGTCCCGCAGGCCAAACGCTGCCTTGCCCCCGGCCCGCTACTTCCAGAGCACCCTGGCCACGTAGAGCGCGCCTTTGGCGCCGCGTTTCCGGGCGTCGTCGTTCCAGACGCCCTCGCCTACGGTGACCCAGGACTCTCCGGGGGTTATGGCGGCGGCGCCGAAGTTGCCGAGGGCCGCGCCACGCTCGGGGATGAGGACGCGCTCGGTGGCGCGGAGAACGTGGAGGGCTTCGGGGTCCACCTGGGCGATGAAGAGGGGGGCGCGGTTGCGCATGACGTGGTCGTTGTTCGCACCGCGGCGGGTGTAGACGAGGAAGAGGGCGTCGTCCGTGGCGAGCCAGTGCTGCTGGGTG
>JAKPUV010000529.1 GCA_029554925.1 Candidatus Hydrogenedentota bacterium
GCTGCACTTCGCGCCCACGGGGGAAAGCCGGGACAACCTGCTGCGGGAGGGGGCGGCCCCGGACCGTGTGTTTGTGACGGGCAACACGGGGATAGACGCCCTGTTGATGATGGCGGACCGCGTGCGGCGCGGGGTTCCGGAAGTGCCGGGGCTTCCCCCCAGGTCCGATGCGGCGTGGTGGGGGGGGACGCTGGTGCTGGTCACCCTGCACCGGCGCGAGAGCTTCGGGGAGGGCTTCGAGCGCTTCTGCGGGGCACTGGCCGCCCTTGCGGCCGAATTTCCCGGCGTGAACTTCGTGTATCCCGTGCATCTCAATCCCAACGTGCGCGGACCAGTCAACCGGATTCTTGCGGTGCCGGGGCTGGAAAATGTGCATCTGATCGAGCCGCTGGACTATCCCGCGTTCGTTTCCCTCATGGACCGGGCACAATTGATCCTGACCGATTCCGGCGGAGTGCAGGAGGAGGCCTCCACTCTCGGCAAACCGACCCTGGTGCTGCGAGAGACGACAGAGCGGCCGGAGGCCGTGGCGGCGGGCGCCTTGCGGCTGGTGGGCACCGACCCCGCCCTCGTCTTGGCGGCCGCGCGGGCGGTCCTGTCCGGGGCGGAATCGTGGGGCGACGGCGGGGGGACGCGCATTTACGGCGATGGGGCCGCATCCCCGCGCATTGTAAAAGCCTGCGCGGATTTCCTGCGGGGGCGCGATGCCTAGCCGGCACACGGCCTGTTCGGGGGGGCGGTTTCTGTCAACACTGCTCTTGCTGCTGCTCTGCGCGCCGTCCCCCGAAGCGCTGGAGACCGAAGCGCCCGTGCTGCACGCGGCGGACTACGGGGTTCTTCCCGGCATGGATCGGGACTGCGCCCCGGGGCTGCAGCAGGCGCTGGACGACATGGTCCGGCTTGGTCGTCCCGTTGTGGTGCAGCTGGAGACCGGGGTGCACCGTTTGGAACCCCTCACTCCCGATGACCCCATTCTGATCCTGCGCGGGGGATGCGGGGTCACGCTGCGCGGAAGGGGCGAGGGGACGGTGCTGCTGGTCACTGGTCCCTGCGGCGGCTGCCTGCTGCTGGAAGAATGCGGGGACTGCTCGGTGGAGGACCTCTCGGTGGACTACGCCCCCGTGCCGTTTTCCCAGGGCCGGGTGCTTCAGGTGAACGCGGCGGCGGGGTGGATGGATGTGGCCGTGGCGGAGGGGTTTCCCGAGCCGGACCATGCGTGGTTTCGCGGCGGCGCCGGCGACCGCTGGGGCATGCTCTTTGAGCGGAACCGCGCCCGGCTCAAGGCCGGTGCCCCCGGTGTCTTCCACGTGGACGCCTGGCGGCGCGTGTCGGGCAGGGTATGGCGGGTGAGCCCGGCGAATCTCCGGCGGGACGGGCTGGGCTGGGCCGCCCTGGGCGACCGGGTGGTGTTCGTGCCGCGCCGCGCCGGGGCGGCGGTGCGGGTCTCCCGGGGGGCGGAGTGTGCGGTCCGGCGCGTGGTGATTCGGGCGTCACAGGGCGCCGCCGTGGCGGGCACTGCCACGGGCGGCATGGTTTTGGACCGG
>JAKPUV010000543.1 GCA_029554925.1 Candidatus Hydrogenedentota bacterium
CGCCGCGGGCGCCGCCTCCGCCGCCGGGGCCGCCACGGGGGCGGCGGGGGGCGTGGGGGGGGCGATCTCGTAGGTGGCGTTGATGCGGCGGATCATCTCAATCATGCCGGCGTGGACGGCGGGGGCGACGTCGGGGCCGCCGGAGTTCTGTTCGCCGTACTGGGATTTCTCGTAGACATACGGCTTTTCGGTGTCCCACTGGCTCTTGGGGATGATGTAGCCGATCTCGTCGTTGGCGAGGCCGAACAGCAGGGACTGGCGGGCGCGCTTGAGCCCCTCCGACTGGATGGACGGAATCTCCAGGGCGGGCACCTCGAAATCGCGGCCGGGCTTGGCCTCGATGCCGCCGACCACGATTTCGGAGTAGATTTCGCCGGGGGCGGTGGCGACGAGGGCGTCTCCCACGCGCAGGGCGTTGACCTCGGTCTTGGAGTGGCCGCCCCAGTAGTAGCCCTCGTGGATGAACCCGAACATGATGAGCCATTTGAACATGCCGGTCATGGGGGCCTTGATGGTCTTTCCGGCCACGGCGAGGAAGGGGTTCTCGTTCTTCCAGGCGGCGGGTCCGCGCAGGGCCTCGAGGGCCTTTTCGGCCACGTTGTAGCCGAGGTTTTCGGCCTTCTCGAAGGTGCCCTCCTCGGCGATGCCTGAGCCGTCGCGCTTGGGCACCTCGGCGTGGAGCGGGTTGGCCAGGCCGCCGATGGGGCCCTGCACGAAGACGCAGGTGCCGCCGAGCCCCTCGACGGGGCGCGGGGCGGGGATGCCCTCCTCGATGCCCAGACGCAGCCAGTTGCAGAAATCCGAGGTGAGGAAGCCGTTGTCGCCGCCGAGGGCCTCGGGGTGGTTCCCCCAGTTGACCAGGGTGGCGATGGTCTTTTCGGTGCCGCGCACGGTGAAGCGCCACAGGTACGCGTTGTCGTCCAGGGCGTGGGGGCGGCGGGAGTCGTGGTTGAAGGCCTCGCGGGGCAGGAGCTCGGCGGTGGCGCAGGTCATGTCGGCGGGGCGCAGGCCCGCGACAGCCTCCTCGATGGCCTCCTTGGCCTTCTTCTTGATGGACTCGATGTAGGCCGTGTCGTAGTTCAGCACGGGCACCGCCCCGCTGAAGATCTCCATCGTGTCGGGCACCTCGTGGCTGTGCGTGGACGAGAAGATGATGTGGTCGACCTTGGCGGCCGGGTTCACGGAATTGCGGATGTCGATGTACTCGTTGTGGTAGATGCCGATGGCGTCGATGGAGACGATGACCACGGTCACGCCGTTGTTGCGCAGGGCCAGGGCGCGCACCCACTGCGGGTCGTTGATCCCCTTGGCGGGGCGGTTGGAGTTGAACCCGGCCACCCACACGGGGTCGAAGCGGCCGTTCCCGTTGCGGTCCACGTAGGAGTCGCCGGACTGGGCCGCCTTCGCGGGGTCGTAGAACTTGAACTTCTTGTTCACGACGGCGAAGAGCGCCTTCTGCCAGGGCTTGAGCGTGTCGGGCACGATGTCGTACTGGGTGTTGTTGTTGCCGTCCACCCAGCTGTCGTACTTCTCGAGGTCGATCGTGATCTCGCGCTTGGCGACCCCCGCCTGGATGGGTCCGGCGGGCTCGGAGGGCTGCCCGGCGGGAAGGGTGAAATCGAGGGTGTAGCCGTGGTGCGGCCCCCGGCGCAGGGAGTAATACCACAGGCCGATGAGGACCACGAGGAGAACCAGCGCGGTGATGATCTTGTGGCGGCGGATGAAGGCGTCTTCTGAGAACATGGGCTTGCTCCATTGGGCCGCGGACGGCGTCCGTCCGGCGGGGGTGACGGGATGACGGGGAGGCGGGGCGCTGCGCGCGCGGCGGCGGCTGGAAACCCGCCAAAAACGGCGTTCCCGGACTGTTTGGCGGATTATAGCACGCCCGGCGGCCGGGCGTCATGCGTCAGGTGGCGTTGCGCGAGGTAACGGTCTTGCCGGAGTAGTACTTGGCGAGCACCCGGTCTATGGCGCTGTTGGTGGCGACCGCCGCCTCGATGTACGCGCCGGTGGCGTGCTGCAGATCCTCCAGGGCGATCAGGTCTAGGGGGTTCGCCATGGCCACGGTGAGCGTGCCGCCCTCAAAGACCAGGGGCACGCAACGGTGCTTGACCGCCACGTTCTGCGGCACCATCCGCATGGCGTCGGGGGTCATCTCGCGCTCCAGATTGTCCACATAGCGGGTGCGCAACTGCGCGGCGAGGGTGGCGCCGACCGCCTCCTCGGTGGTGTAGCCCTGCTCGACCACGATGGCGCCCAGGCGGCGCTTGGGGTCGGCGGCCTGAAGCCGTATGGCTTCCTCCAATTGCGCCTGGGTGATGATGTCCGCCTCCACCAGAATCTCCCCGAGCTGCTTGCGCGCGGCGCGCGGGCGGCGGCCCCTTCCGCCCTCGGCGCGGCCCCTGGGTTCCGCCGGCAGGGTCGGCAGGTCAAGGTCGGCCGGCAGACGGTCTCCGCCGAGGTCGGGGGACAGCGGCGGCAGGTCAAGGTCGTCGGAGACAAAGGCCGAGCCGCCGGCGGACAGGCTTTCGAAGGGGGCCGATATCTGGTCTTCCAGGGGCGTGGATCCGGCGTGGCGGTCGTGGCGGGGCACCGTCGGGCGCGCGGGCTTGTGCGCCTCAAGCTGCGCCCGCAGCCGCAGCACCCGCGTGCGCTCCACCTCCAGCTCCGCCTCCAACTTGGCGATCCGGGTCCGGGATTCGGCGGCCTCGGACACGTGCAGGTTGAGCCCCTCCACCTGCCCAAGCAGCATCTTCTTCTCCAGCTCCAGTTTGGCGAGGTTTTCCTCCCGCGCCTCAAGACGCGCCGCCAGGGCGCCCAGTTCCGCCTCGAGCGCCGCCGCCCGCTCCTGCGCGGACCGGAGCGCGTCGTCGCCCGACGGGGCCCCGGCCAGGGCCGACTCCAGCTCCGCGATGCGCGCGTTCTGCGCCGCCGCCGACTCCGCGGCGGCCCGCTCCAGTTCGGCGGCCCGCTCCTGCGCCTGGACCGTCTCCGCGCGCGCCGACTCGGCGGCCGCGGCCGCCTCCGCCAGGGACGCCCGCAGGGTCTCGGCCTCCCGCGCGGCCTCCTCGGACGCCGCGCGGAGCGCCGCCGTCCTCTGCTCCAGCGGCGAAAGCTCGGCGAGGCGCGCCTGCGCCGCCGCCAGGGTCTCATAAAGGGTGGCTGTTTCGGCGTTTTCGGAGCGGCTTGCCTCCAGTTCCGCGCGCAGGGCGTCCGCCTCGGCCGCCGCCGCCTCAAGCTCGGAAATCCGGGACTGCAGCCCCTCCGCCTCGCGCAGTTTGCCCTCCAGCTCCGCAAGCCGGCCGCGCAGGCCGTCCAACTCGTCCAGATCGGCGTTCTGCTGGATCACCGTGGCGCGGAGCGTGTCCAGTTCCGCAAGCTGCCCGTCCTTCTCCGCCGCCGCCGCCCGCAGGGCGTCCAGTTCCGCCCGGAGCCCCTCCAGCGCCGCCGCGGTCTCCGCCGCAGCGCCGCGCGCCCCGTCAAGTTCCGCCACCAGCCGGTCACGTTCCCCGGTCAGCGCGGCCAGCGCCTCCGGGTCCGCCGCGGCATCCCGCCGCCCGGCCGCCAGCCGGCCGGCCTGCGCGCGCAGGGTGCGCACCTGCTCTTCCAGGGAAGTGAGGGCGGAGGAGGACCACTCGTCCAGCTGGCGCTGTTCTTGGGTCAACTCCTCGATGAGGGTGCGAATATCGGATTCCATACGACCACCTTTCACCCCAGGCTACACCCAAACGCAACCACCCGTGCTCCTTGCGCTTAGTACGCACCTTGTCAAGATTATAGTGCCTTTGGCCCGTTTCTGCAAGTGTTTTTTTGGTGCCGGCGCGTTTTTCCCCGGCGGGGCCCTCCGGTATACTGGCGGCACCGTGAACCCAGAAGGAGGTCCGACATGCTGGAAGTGCTGGTGTATGTGCGGGTGAAGCCGGGATGTGCGGGGGCCTTCCGCGCGGCATCGCTGGAAAACGCCCGAAACAGCCGGAAAGAGCCGGGCGTCTACCGCTTCGATGTGCTTCAGGAGACGGAAGATCCGGAGCGCTTTGTGCTCGTGGAGGGCTACCGGACCCCGGAGGCCGCCGCCGCCCACAAGGAAACCGCCCATTACGCGAAATGGCGCGACACGGTGGCGGACATGATGGCCGAACCCCGCCGCGGGGTGAAACACACCCCCTGCGCGGAGTAGGGTGGACGCCGGAAGAGGAGAGAGTCCCTTGAATAGCATCCTCAGACAGGGGGGGCTGGTCACCGCCGCCTTCCTGGCCTTTACGACCATTCTCGCGACCGGCGCGGCCGCCCAACCCCAGGGAAGAGCCTGGGCGGAGCGGTACGCCTGGGCGCCCCTGCCGTGGGGGGCGACAGCCGAAGCCCCCGCGCCGCCGGCGCGGCTGCCGGTGCTGCGGTTGCCGGAAGGGGACGGCACGCCCCGCATGGTGCGGGTGTCTGTGCCCTTTGCGCCCGGGGCGCTGCCGCAGGGACGGGGCCTGTCGGTCCACACGGGCGACGGCCTGGTCTCCGCCGACGTCCGCGTGCTGACCACCCATCCGGAGCCGGGCCGTTCGGTGCGCCGCGCGCTGGTCACGTTTCCGTGGAATCCCCCGGCGGTTCCGCGCGGTGTATTTTCCGCCACGGCCACCCTGTCTCTGACAGACGGGCCGGTACTGCCGGACCCGGCGCTGGCCGACGGGCCGTTTTCGGGCACCCTCGGGGATTTCGGGCTGGAAGTGGACGCCGCCGGGGTCCGGCTGCTGAAGGGCGGCGCGACGTGGATCACAGCGGTTCCGATTGCGCCCGATCTGACGGACGGCGTGACGCCTGTCACGGAAATTGTGGAGCGGGGCCGGCATTTCCTGTGGGTGCGGGTGTTCTTTCCCGACGCGGCGTGGCCGCGCATTGTGGAGGCGCGGCTGGACGCGCAGGGCCGCGCGGCGCTGCGCCTGCACGTGCAGCGGGTCGCCGCGGACGACAGCCACGCCCCGGACCTCGGGTGGCGCGTGACCGGGCCGGGAAGCCCGGACGCGGACACAACGCATGAGTTCTCTTCCGGCGAACCCTTCCCCGCCGGGACGGCGCTTCCGCTGGGGTTTCCGGACGCCGCGTTCCTGCGGCGGGGCGCGGTGCGCATCCAGCCCGCCGGAGCGGGCGGATTTGTGGCGGCGTATCTGCGCTGTACCGCAGCGGAGCAGGTGCCCATGCAGGGCATGGCCTGGCGGACTGCCACCATCGCCATCGGCCACGACCCCGCCGCTTGGAACGACCAACTTGAACTGCGCCCGGCGGGGATCGCCGCCGCGCCGGAGGCCTTCGACGCCGTGTACGCCTGCGGCGTGTCGCCCGTGCTGCCGCCGGAATTCGAGGCCGCCCGCCGCTTCCACCAGAACGCCATGGCCGGCGCCTGTTCCGGCGGCGACGACTTCGGAAACGTCTGTGTCATGCCCGCCGCGGGCGTTTTCGGCATGAACCGCCTGAACCACTGCCCGGCCATCTTCGAGGAGGCGTACCGGTCGGGGGACGCGCGCCTGCGGCGCACGGCGCTGCGCTGGTGCGCCAATTTCCACGACCTCACCGTATGGTGGGGCGACCTGCCCGGGGGGCACTTCGGCGGCACACGGTACAACAACGCCGCCGCCAACGGAGACAAGACGCACGAGGGCGATCCCTCGTTCATGTGGCGGTCGAACGACGCGGTGCATTTCTGCACCAAGGGCTATGACTCGTTCCTGTACGCGTGGGAGGAGACGGGCGACCCGCGCATGGCCGCCGCGCTCCGCCACCAGACGGCCTACGCGGAGAAAATGGTCCACACCGACCAGGGCGAGTGCCGGAACATCGGCGACGCGCTGGACTTTCTGCGCCTGCACCGGTTCACGGGCCACGGCCCCTGGCTGGAGGCGGCCCTGCGCCTCTTCCGGGAACTGCGCACAAAACTCGGCGACGACCACCTCTTCAGCCAGGGCGGGCAGCCCATCGAGGCCGATCCGCCGTTCATTGACGATGACGCCATGGGAGGGAAACACCCCTTCGGAAAACCGTACATCATGGGCTACGCCCTCCAGGGCCTGCCCGCGCTGTCGGAGCTTTTCCCCGACGAGCCGCGGCTGCGGGAGACGGTGGCCGCCGTGGCGGCCTTCCAGGCGGGGGCGCAGGACCCCACCGGCGGATGGCGCTACCCGCACCCGCGCTCGAGCTCGCTCTTCCTCTCGCAGAGCGTCGAGCACGCCGCGCAGCTGGTCCGCGCCGCCGCCGCAATGGAGCGGCGGGGGGAGGACATCGCCCCGCTCCTGGACGCCGTGGAGCGCACCCTGCGCGCCCGCGTTCTCGGCCTGAAAAAGACGGGGGCGTTCCTCGGCGGCGTGACGGGGTGGGAAAAGACCACCGGCGCGTTGAAGGAGGGCCAGACGCTCCACGACCTCTACGCGAAACCCGCGGACCGCGACCCGGCGCGCGACTACACCGGGGGCGCCGTCTCCGCCGGGGCCGCGCCGCCGGAGGGCGTGGTCTATTTCTCCGAGGTGCTGGACTTCTACGCCGCGCGGCGCGACCCCGCGCGCCTGCTGGAGGCGGGGCCGGAACTGGCCGCCGTGCTCGCGCGCGCGCCGGAGATCGCGCCCTGGACGGAGACCGCGCCGAAGGACTTCCGCCGCGCGCCAGAAACTGCGGTGAAAGGCTTCGGCGTGGAAAACGGCCTGCCGGTCTTTTTCCGGGAGCGCCTCGCGGAACTGCGGACCTTCCCGATGGCCCTGACGCCGGAGGAGGCCGCCGCGCCGGAACGGCTGGACGCCTGGCGCAAACGCGGCCGGGAAAGGGTGCTGGCATGCCTCGGCACGCCGCCGCCCGCGCCCGCGTCCTTCGACCCCGTCACCGTGGCGGAGGAGGACCGGGGCGCGTACACGGCGCGGCGGATCGTGTTCAGCGTCTCCGCGTGGGAGCGCGCGCCCGCGCTGCTGCTCACGCCCAAGGGCGCGGGGCCCTTCCCCGCCGTGCTCGCCCTCCACGACCACGGCGCGCATTTCTCCATCGGCAAGGAGAAGGTGGTGCGTCCCCTCGCGGGCGACAAAGCCTTCCTGGCGGCCGCGGAGGACTGGGTGCGCCAGTGCTACGGCGGCCGTTTCTTCGGTGATGAGCTGGCGAAACGGGGGTATGTGGTCCTCGCCGTGGACGCCCTGTACTGGGGCGAGCGCGGACGCCGCGAGGGCGTGTCCTACGAGGACCAGCAGCAGCTCGCCGCGAACCTCCAGCAGCTCGGCATGACCTGGCCCGGCGTCATCGCGTGGGACGACC
>JAKPUV010000548.1 GCA_029554925.1 Candidatus Hydrogenedentota bacterium
TGGATCGCCGTCTGCTGTATCATGGATTCACCTCGTTGGTGTCGCCAGGGCCGTTTCTTTGACACCCCTTAGACCCGCATACCGTATATGCGGTTTGCCAACGAGGCCTTTCTTTTTCCCCCCCTATCCGGCGATCAAGGCTAACAATCGCGGTGCCGCGCGCACTCTGCTCCCCGTGAAAGGAGTCGGAACCCGGCGGTTTCAGGTCTCCGAAAAAGGAACTCGGGAAGGACGCTGGACGACTGCTATATACTGCCCCCGTTGGCGCCGCCGCTTGGGCGGCGTGGTGGCAGAACAAACGGGCGCGACCGCGCGCCCCGGCGGAACCCCGGGAGGATCTTGGTGTGCTTGGAACAGTAACGAAACGCAACGCGGGCGCATGGCTGATGGCGCTGCTGGCTGGAGGACTGGTCATGGGCGGGTTTGCGGAGGATGGGACGGGCCGGAACGACTGGGCGCCGTATGCCATGGAGGAGACGCCGGCGGACTTTTCGGCGTCCTGGATCGGGCCGGGGCCGGGGCTGCATTCGGACGCGGCGGGAGAGGTGTTCTTCGTCCGGAAACGCTTTGAGGTGAAGGATGCGGCGGACTTCGCGCGGGTGCGGGTGTCGGCGGACAGCCAGTACATCCTGTGGGTGAACGGACGCGAGGCGGCGCGGGGTCCGGCGCATTTCGACCCGCTGCACCAGGTGTATGACACCCTCGACCTGTCGGGCTTTGTGAAGCCCGGGGAGAACGTTGTCGCGGCGGAGGTCATGTACTGGGGCCTGGAGACCAACCGCATCCCCTATTTCCAGTGCAGCGCGAAGCCGGGGTTCCTGTTCGACAGTCCGGCGCTGAAATCCGATGGGACCTGGCGCGCGTGGATGAGTCCCGGCCATGCGACGGCGGGGAAGAAGAACTGCCGCGCCGGCGGGGCGGCCTACTGGTATGAGCGCGTGGACGCGCGCGAAATCCCCGACGGGATTCCCTCTCCTTCCTTTGACGACGCGGCTTGGCCCCGCGCCGAGGTGATCGGCGACGCGGAGAAGTGGGGCGAGCAGACCGACACCTCGAGCCCCTGGAAACTGTACCCCCGGCGCATCCCCGCGCCGGAGGTGCGGGCCGCGGAAGTCTGTGCGCCGGTGCAGTCGGGCGTCGTGAAGGGGGACGCGGCGGAGCCGCCCTTCCCCTTCGAGGTGGCCCCGGACGCAGCCTCCCCTTCCCTGCCCTGGAAGTCCCCCGGCGGAAAGGACATCCGGTATCTTGTGCTGGACGCGGGAGAGCTGGTGAACGGCTATGTGTTGCTGGACATCGAGGGCGCGGCGGGAACGGTGGTGGAGGTCATGTATGCCGAGGCCCCGGAACTCGACCGCAAGAAGGGCCGCCGCGACCGGCTGGAGGAGCGCCGGATCGAGGGTTCCGCGGACGTGTACCTCCTGCGCGACGGCCGCCAGCAGTACGAGCCGTTCCTGCACCGCACCTTCCGCTTTGTGCGGGTGGCAATGCGCGGCGGGAACGCCACGGTCCACGGGCTGGCGTACCGCTGGACGGGCTACCCCTTTGAGGAGCGGGGGCGCTTCACCTGCTCCGACGATACGCTCAACCAGATTTGGCGGACCGGATGGAACACCCAGCGTCTCTGCGCCTTTGACACCTTTCAGGACTGCCCCTACTACGAGCGCCTCCAGTACGGCGGCGACACGCGCATCCAGGGACTCGTCACGCTCTACGCCTCCGGGGACACGCGGCTGCTGGCGAACGCCGTCCGGCAGCTCCAGGCCTCCTCGCTGCCCGAGGGGCTGACACAGTCCCGCTATCCCAACCACGTCTTCCAGGTGATCCCCGGCTATTCCCTCTGCTGGATTCAGATGCTGGACGACT
>JAKPUV010000550.1 GCA_029554925.1 Candidatus Hydrogenedentota bacterium
CCACTCCCGCTGCGTCGCGCTGAACCCGTCCGGGTCGCCCGGCTCCTCCGTGTTCAGCACGACGCACTCCACGTTCCCCCGGCGCACGGTGTAGTTGAACGGGCCGACCCGCTCCTCGTACACCCGCAGCACCTCCGGGTCTGTGTTCATCGTGTCATGGTTCCCCGCCACGGGGAAGAAGGGCGCGTCGAGGGCGGCGACATTGCCCAGAAACTCGTCCCACATGGGGCCCACCTCGGCGGGCGGCCCGCCCATGATCATGTCGCCCGCGCACATCACGAAGTCCGGCTTCAGGACATTCCACTCCTGGATCATGTCCAGGAAGATCTGCGGCGTGCCCAACATGCCGCCCGGCTGCGGATCCGCGCAGACGATGAAGTCCACCGCCTCCGCGCAGGCCTCCGGCGTCCCCGCCAGTTTCTCCAGCGACCGCTCCGCAAGGCTCTCCGCCCCGCACATCCCCGCCGCCAGCAGCGCGCACGCCGCAAAAAACGCAAATCGGGCTCCATGTCTCATGAATGGGTGCTCCCGCGCGGCGGAGTTAACCCGCCCGCCGCGCCTGTCCCGCCATGGTAGCCCATCCCCCAATGCCCGGACAAGCCGGAGCGGCTGTCCCTGACTGCGGGATAAGAGGCTTTGGGAAGAAACGGGCCGGTGCCGGCGACATAACGGCATGGTATACTGGGCGCAGGAACTTGCGGCATGAACAAGCCTTTGGACATAGACAGGGAGCGGCTCGCGTCTTTCTGCGCGCGGTGGCGCATTTTGGAGCTGGACCTGTTCGGTTCGGCGTTGCGCGATGATTTCGGGCCGGAGAGCGATGTGGATCTGCTCGCGGTGTACGCACCGGACGCCCGGATCACCCTGTTTGACGAGGCGCTGATGGAGGATGAGCTCGAGGCGCTGTTTGGCCGGCCGGTGGACCTGCTCAGCCGGCGCGCGGTCGAGGAATCGCCCAACTGGATTCGGCGGCAGGCCATCCTGGAAAGCGCGGAGCCCCTCTATGTCGCACCGTGACGACAGCACCTGCCTGCTTGACATCGCGCATGCGGCGCGGGCCGTTGTCTCGTTTATTGAAGGCATGGATGAGACCGCGTTTCGCGGGGACATGAAAACCCAGGCCGCCGTGCAGCACCAGATCATGATCATCGGCGAGGCGTCAAAGCGCCTCACGTCGGCCTTTCGCGAAGCCCACCCCGACATACCCTGGAACGCCATCGCGCGCATGCGGGACCGGTTGATACACGGCTATGGGACGGTGGACCTGGGGGTGGTGTGGAGAACAGCAAGCGAGGCCATTCCCGGGTTGCTTCGCGTCCTTGAGGACCGCTGATCAGAAAGTGATGCCGTTTCACGGCGTCAAGAACTCTGTGGCGGGCCTGGGTCTCACAGGCATTTCGGGTTCATGAGTCGGCGCTGGTTAAGATGTTGCGGACAGGGATTATGGGAAGTATGGGAAACTGGAAGGAAGTACCCTGCCTCCGGGAGGAATCACGCGCCCAGCGCCGGGTCATCCCGGAATCCCCATTCCTTCGCAAATCTCCGCACCCGGGTCTGGTATCCTCCCCGGCGGCGGGGCGCGCCGCTCACCCTGTACGGGGGCGGCGCGTGTCCAAACAATGCACACGATGGAGCACCACCTAAAAATGCATGTGAGACATGAGCGCGAAAGAGACGCGGACGCCATCCGCGAGGTGGTGCACGCGGCTTTTTTGAACCACCCGATGCACGCGCCGGGCGCATTGCCGCATGAGCCCGCGCTGGTGGAGGCGCTGCGGGCCGCGGAGGCGCTGACGCTCTCGCTGGTGGCGGAGGACGACGACGGCCGGATCGTCGGCCACATCGCGTTCTCCCCCGTCACGGTGGACGGGCGGGATGCCGGATGGTACGGCGTCGGGCCCGTGGCCGCGCACCCGTCGTGCCAGGGGCGGGGGATCGGCTCGGCGCTGGTCAACCAGGGCCTCGGCGAACTGCGGGGCCTGGGCGCGGGCGGCGCGGCGCTTGTGGGCGATCCGAATTACTACCGGCGCTTCGGTTTCCGCCCGGACCCGGCGCTCACGCTGGAGGGGGTGCCGCCGGAGTATTTTCTTGTGCTCCCCCTAGGGGAAACGCGGCCCTCGGGGGCGGTGTGTTTCCATTCAGCGTTCGCCGGGTGAGCGGGACTGTTACCCAGTCGGACAAGTCGGACAGGTCAGACCAGTCGGA
>JAKPUV010000551.1 GCA_029554925.1 Candidatus Hydrogenedentota bacterium
TTCACCGTGGGCCGCGGGAACGGCGTGGAGCTCGGCCTGCGCGCCCAGCTTCGCTTCGACGAGAACAACCACGCCCGAAACATCTTCAACAGCAACAACGACGGCACCTACCGGTTCCCGGCGGGCACGCCGAACCTGGCCCTGCCGCACCCCGACTGGGCCACGACAACGACCCCGGTGTGGAACGTGACCTACGCCATCAACACGGACTACGAGGACCGCGACGGCACGCCGTCCGCGGTGCTCGCTGACTACACCTACGAGGTCGGCATAGACTTTGACCCCGAGGGCACGGACAACTGGCTCCGCTTTGACCCGGTCACCCCAAGCGGCATTTTCACCGCCCTGGGGGTGCCGGACCACTCCTTCGGCCTGTACACGCAGCAGAGTCCGGGCCTGACCGCCGCGACCGAGCCGGACTACGCGGCCCTGGTGGCCTCCACGAACATCCTGCACAACACGTCCAACCCCGAGTTCGTCAATATGGACCTCACGGCATACGGGATGGGCGACTACTCCACGTTCGACCCGAACCAGGAGGGCGTCTACACCATCTACCTCGCGGCCTTTGACGGGGGGGTGGAGATCGCCCGCACCGAAATCCGCGTGATCATCGAAAACCCGCTGGTCGCCCCGAATGTGACCAACATGACCCGCGCCGAGGCCGAGACGGCCCTCGCGGCGCTCGGGCTGACGCTGGGCACGGTCAACTACGCCCACAGCGACACGGTGCCCGCCGGCAGCGTGATCAGCCAGAGTCCGCTTCCCGGCGTCGAGATGAACTCCGGCGACGCGGTCTCCGTGGTCCTCTCCTCGGGCCCCGAGCCCTATGTGATCCCCGAACCCGTCACCTTCGGCGACATCAGCACGGGCCCCTCCGACCCGCAGCAGCTGCTCGTGGGCTCGGGCCTGATCAACGGCGCCTTCACGGTGGACCGCAGCAGCGGCGTGGAGATCGGCCTGCGCGCCCAGATCCGCTTCGACGAGAACAACCGCCCGAGCAACACCTTCAACTACGACGGCGTTGACACCTACAGCTTCCCCCCCGGCACGCCGAACCTGGCCCTGCCGCACCCGGACTGGGCGTCGGAGACGACCCCGGTGTGGAGCGTGGTCTTCTCCGTGAACACGGACTTTGAGGACCGCGACGGAACCCCCTCCGCCGTGCTGGCGGACTACACCTACGAGGCGGGCATTGACTTTGACCCGTCGCCCGGCACGGGCAACTGGCTGATTTTCGACCCCATCAGCGCCAACGGCATGTTCAACACGCTGGGCGTGCCCGACCACGCCTTCGGCCTGTACACCCAGCAGAGCCCGGGCCTGACCGCGGCGACCGTCCCCGACTATGAGAACCTGCTGTCGACGGTCAACATCGTGCAGAACGCCACCAACGCGGAGTTCGTGAACATCGACCTCACCGACTACGGCTTTGGCGACTACTCGGGGTTTGACCCGAACGAGGAGGGCGTCTACACCGTCTATCTCGCCGCCTACGACGGCGGCGTGATGGTCGCCCGCACGGAGATCCAGGTGGTTGTGGGCACCCCCGCCGTGGCGCCCGACGTGCTCGGCATGACGCAGGCCGCCGCGACGGCGGCCATCACCGGCGCCGGTTTCGCCGTCGGCCCGGTCGCGGTGCGCTGGAATGACACGGTGCCCGCGGGCCTGGTGGCAAGCCAGGATCCCGCCCCGGGCACGGTGATGGCGGCGGGCCAGGCCGTTTCCCTGGTGGTCTCGGCGGGGCCGCAGCCGCCCTTTGAGCCCGAGCCCGTCACCTTCGGCGACATCAGCGAGGGGCCGTCGGACCCCGTGCGCATGCTCTATGGCGCGGGGACCAACGGGTCCTTCACCGTCGGCCGGGGCGGCGGCGTGGAGCTGGGCCTGCGCGGCCAGCTGCGTTTTGACGCGAACAATCAGCCCCGCGACATCTACAACAACAATTTCGACGGCACCTACAGCTTCCCCACGGGAACGCCGAACCTTTCGCTGCCGCGTCCGCCCTGGGCCACAACGACCACGCCGGTGTGGAACGTCGTGCTGTCCGTGAACACGGACTACGAGGACCGCGACGGCACCCCCGCCGCCACCCTCGACGACTACACCTACGAGATGGGTGTGGATTTCGACCCCACCGCGGGCACCGACAACTGGCTGGTGTTCGACCCGATCAGCTCGAACGGGCTGTTCAACACGCTGGGTGTGCCCGACCATGCGCTTGGCCTGTACACGCAGCAGAGCCCCGGCATCATCGCGACGACCCCGCAGAACTACGCGGCGGCCCTCGCCGTGTGCAACATCGCCCAGAACACGGGCAACGTCGAGTTCATGAACCTGAACCTGACCGAGTACGGCTACGGCGACTACTCGGCGTTTGACCCGAACGAGCCGGGTGTCTACAACGTCTACCTGGCCGCCTTCGACGGCGGGGTGGAGATCGCCCGCACGGAGATCCAGATTCTGGTCGGCGACCCGATTCTCGCCCCCGACGTGGTCGGCCTGCCGCAGGCCGACGCGGCGGCGGCCATCACCGGCGCCGGGCTGGTTGTCGGCACGACCGACCTCCACTGGAGCGACACGGTGCCCGCCGGCGACGTGGTCAGCCAGAATCCGGCGCCCGACACCGTCATGACCGCCGGGCAGGCGGTTGACCTGGTCATTTCCGCCGGGCCGCAGCCGCCGTTCGAGCCCGAGCCGGTCACCTTCGGCGACATCAGCGTCGGCCCGAACGACCCGATGCAGATGCTCTTCGGGTCGGGGAACGCCAACGGCGCCTTCACCGTCGGCCGGGGCGGCGGCGTGGAGCTGGGCCTCCGCGCCCAGCTGCGCTTCGACGCGAACAACCAGGCACAGAACATCTTCAACAGCAACGGCGACGGCACGTACAGCTTCCCGACCGGGACGCCGAACCTCGCGCTGCCGCACCCCGACTGGGCGTCTGAGACCACCCCGGTCTGGAGCATCGCCTTCGCGGTGAACACGGACGACACGGACCGCGACGGCACACCGTCCGCCGTGCTTGCCGACTACACCTTCGAGGCGGGGGTGGACTTTGATCCGGCGGGCACGGGCAACTGGCTCGTGTTTGACCCGATCAGCGACAACGGGCTGTTCAACACGCTGGGCGTGCCGGACCACGCCTTCGGCGTCTACACGCAGCAGCATCCCGGCCTGACCGCCTCAACGCCCGCCGAATACACCACGCTGCTGGCCTCGGCCAACATCGTGCAGAACGCCGCCAACTATGAGTTCCTGAACATGGACCTCACCGAGTACGGCTACGGGGACTATTCGGGCTTTGACCCGAATGTGCCGGGCGTGTACACGGTGTACCTCGCCGCCTTCTCCGGCGGGGTCGAGGTCGCCCGCACGGAAATCCAGGTCGTGGTCGGGGACGTGATCAGCGTGCCCGATGTCGTCGGATTGACCGTCGCGGAGGCGGAGACGTCCCTCACCGTCGCCGGGTTGATCCTCGGCACCGTCACCGAGGTGTACAGCGCCACAGTGCCCGCCGGCGAGATCATCAGCCAGGATCCTGTTGCGGGCGCCGCGGCGGGTGCCGGTGACGCGGTGAACGTCGTGGTCTCCCTCGGGCCCGAGCCGGTTGCGGTTCCGAACGTGGTTGGCCTGACGCAGTCGGCCGCCGAGGCGGCGCTCACGGGCGCTGGCCTGACGCTGGGCGCGGTGACGGAGTCCTACAGCGCGACGGTTCCTGCGGGCCAGGTGATGAGCCAGACGCCGGCTGCGGGCACGGAAGTGCTTCCGGGCGCGGCGGTGGACATTGAAGTCTCGCTTGGTCCGGCGCCGGTGGCCGTTCCGAACGTGGTGGGCCTGACGCAGTCGGCCGCCGAGGCGGCGCTCACGGGCGCTGGCCTGACGCTTGGCGCGGTGACGGAGTCCTACAGCGCCACGGTTCCTGCGGGCGAGGTGATGAGCCAGACGCCGGCTGCGGGCACGGAAGTGCTTCCGGGCGCGGCGGTGGACATTGAAGTCTCGCTTGGTCCGGCGCCGGTTGCGGTTCCGAACGTGGTTGGCCTGACGCAGTCGGCCGCCGAGGCGGCGCTCACAGGCGCGGGCCTGACGCTTGGCGCGGTGACGGAGTCCTACAGCGCCACGGTTCCTGCGGGCGAGGTGATGAGCCAGACGCCGGTTGCGGGCGCGGAAGTCGCGCTTGGCACGGCGGTGGCGATTGAAGTCTCGCTTGGTCCGGCGCCGGTTGCGGTTCCCTATGTGGTGGGCCTGACGCGTGCGGCGGCGGAGTCGGCGCTTGCGGGTGCCGGTCTGACGCTGGGCGCGGTGACGGAGTCCTACAGCGCCACAGTGCCTGCGGGCGCGGTGATCGGCCAGACGCCGGTCGCGGGCACGGAAGTGGCCCCCGGAACGGCGGTCGCCCTTGAGGTGTCGCTGGGTCCGGATCCCGCGGGCGACCAGCCGGTGCCGAACGTCGCCGGGCTGACGCGCGCCGAGGCGGAGGCCGCCCTGGCCGCTGCCGGGTTCACGCTGGGCACGGTGACCGAGGTGTACAACGAGATGCTGGCCGCCGGCCTGGTGACCGACCAGAATCCGCCGGCCGGCAGCCCGCTCGCTCCGGGCACGGCGGTGAACCTCGTTCTTTCGAAGGGTCCGGCGCCCATTCTGGTGCCGAACGTGGTCGGTCTCGCCCGGGCCTCCGCGGAGGGCGCGATCGTCGCGGCCCGCCTGGCCATCGGAACGGTGACCGAGGAGTACAGCACCACATTCCCGGCGGGCCGGGTGATCTCGCAGAGTCCGCTGGGCGGTGTTGAGTCCGCGGTCGGCTCCCCGGTGAACCTGGTGGTCAGCAAGGGGCCGCGTTCCACGGCGGTTGAGATTCCGGATGTGACCGGCCTGGCGCGTCCGGCGGCCGAGGCGGCCCTGACGTCGGCCGGCTTCATGGTCGGCGCGGTCACGGAGGAATACAGCGGCGTTGTCGCCGCGGGCGCCGTGGCGCGCCAGAATCCTCCGGGCCGTGTGCTGGCGGAGCCCGGCACGGCGGTGTCCCTGTCGGTGTCGCTGGGGGTTGATCCCCAGGCTTCGGGCACGGCCCGCGACCTGCTGGCGGAGGTCTTCGAGGACCTTGACGCCGACGGCAGCGGCGGGCTGAGCCTGGCCGAGGCGCGCGCGCGGATCTGGAACATGACCCCGCTCATGTTCGCCGCCTTGGACGCCAACGGCGACGGCGTGCTGGACCGCGACGAGCTGGAGCTGGGCGGTTGCGGCGGCTGCGCGGGTTGCGGCAAGGCCGGCCTGTCCGCGGATTCGCTGAAGAGCCGTCTGGGTGACCTGTTCCTTGGGGCGCTTTCCCTGCTTGCGCTGGGGGCTGTTTCCCGGGTCCGTCGCTTCTGACAACTGAACGAAAAGGCGGTCCGCCCGCCGCGCTTCGGCGCGGCGGGCGGAAACGCCGTTAAAAAAGGGAAGTTTTTTTTCGCGTTTTCTGTTATAATGCCAGTTGCTTTGGGACGGCCACTGTGCGGCCGGACCGTTGTTGCACGTCGATCAGCTCCTGTGGTGTCTTTGTGAACTTGTACTCCGTCAGCGCTGACCCGACTGCCCAGACACCCGGGCGGAACGCCCGAACCGAACAAGGAGTTGATCGGTATGAACATTTTCGTGGGTAACCTTTCCTTCAACACGCGTGAGGAAGATCTTCGGGAGGCCTTCGAGGCCTACGGTCAGGTCTCCTCGGCCCGCATCATCACGGACCGCGAAACCGGCCGCTCGCGCGGGTTCGCCTTCGTTGAGATGCCCAACGGCGACGAGGGTTCCGCCGCGATCGCCGCGCTTGACGGCCGCGATCTCGACGGCCGCGCGCTGAAGGTCAACGAGGCGCGTCCGAAGGAAGAGGGCGGCCGCGGCGGCGGCGGCGGCGGTTACCGCAGCGGCGGCGGCGGTGGCGGCGGCTATCGCGGCGGCGGCGGCGGTGGTGGCGGCTATCGCGGCGGCGGCTCCCGCTACTAGTCCAAGACAGCCAACTGTTCCGGCCGGACATCCCCCACGGGGTGTCCGGCCGGTTTTTTGTCGGCGGTCCGGATGCGCACCGAGTCCCGGTTGGGGTACAATCTCCCCGTGCCGGACGGGCACCGCCGGCCCCCGGAGGGAGAGCACTCAGGGAAATTCCATGCCCCGTTTCACCATTTTCGACACACCGTTCATCTCCATCGTGGGCCGTCTGTGGGCGCGCGTTTTTCTCGGCCTGATCGGCTGGAAGAAGGAGGGCGAGCTGCCGGACATCCCGAAATTCGTCATGATCGCCGCGCCCCACACGACCAACTGGGACCTTCCGGTCATGCTGGCGCTCGGATTCCTCATGCGGGCGAAGCTCTTCTGGATGACCAAGGAGTCCGTGTTCCGCTGGCCGTTCCGGGGGTTCCTGGTGTGGCTGGGCGGCATCCCCATCGACCGCAGCAAGCCCAACGGGGTGGTGGGCCAGTGTGTGGACCTCTTCACGCAGCGGGAGCAGCTCATCTTGGCCGTGCCTCCCGAGGGCACGCGCAAAAAAGTCCGCGCGTGGAAAAGCGGCTTCTACCACATCGCCGTGGGCGCCGGTGTGCCGATCGCCCTGGGCTACCTCGACTACAAGCGCCGCCGCGGCGGTGTGGGCGGCGTCTTTTACCCCACCGGCGACTACGAGAAGGACCTGCGCGAGATTCAGGCCTTCTACCGCAACGTCACCCCCAAATACCCCGAGCTGACCTCCCTCAACGACATCCCGGAAGAGTGACGCCGCCGGGTCAGGGCGTCGGCGCGTTGCCCGACGTGTAGCGGCAGAACATGCGCGGCACGCCGCGGTGGCGGGCCACGTCGGCGAAGGACACGGGCACGGTCTCCCCGCGCGCCGGGTCGCTGACGTGGAAGTGCAGGTGCGGCAGCATGCTGTTGCCCACATGCCCGCTCAGGGCGATTGCCTGCCCCCGCGCCACCCGGTCCCCCTCCGCCACCAGGCTGCCGTCCTTCCGGATGTGCAGGTACGCCCCCAGCGTGCCGTCGTCGTGGCGCACCACCACCTTGTTGTTCGGCCAGCGGTACCCGTGGCCGTCATGGTGTTGCACCACCGCGACCACCTCGCCCTCCCGCGCGGCGCACACCTCCGACTCCTCCGGCATGGCGAAGTCGTAGGCGAACCGCTCGCCTTTCTGGTGGCTGACGATGCCCCGGTTGCTCTGCACGCACAGCCGGGTTTTCCCTGCCGGGTAGGGCAGCCGGTAGGGGGACGTGGCCGCATTGGGGTATGTCTCCAGATCGGCGGGGCCGGTGAACACGAAATAGGCCGCCGCCAGCGCGGCCAGCAGTCCCAGCGGCACCGCGAGCAGGACGTGCCCCGTCCGCCGCCCCAGAATCTTCCGCATCACGAGCCCTCCCTGTTCCGCCGGACGGCGCGCGCGTTGCGGCGCATGCCCTCCAGCCCGGCGCGGCGCACGGGGGTCCCGTTAAACCGCGCGCCGAAGGCTTCCTCCGTCATGTCCGCCAGCTCGTCCAGGGGCGGACCGGCCACCCCGGGCCGGAGGCGGAAATCCGGCTCCGCGGTTTCGGGGGCGCGGCGGTTCCAGGGGCAGGCCTCCTGGCAGGCGTCGCATCCGAACACCCAGTCGCCCAAACGCTTCTTGATGTCTCCGGGGATGTCCCTCCGGTTCTCTATGGTGTGGTAGGCGATGCAGCGGTTCGAGTCCACCACCCGGGGCGCCACGATGGCTCCCGTGGGGCACGCGTCGAGGCAGGCGCGGCAGGATCCGCAGCGGTCCGCCGCGGGGGTGTCGGGCGCCAGTTCCGCCGTGGTCAGGAGCGCGCCGAGAAACAGCCACGAGCCCAGTTCCCGGTGGAGGAGCAGGCTGTTCTTGCCGATCCAGCCGAGTCCCGCGCGGGCGGCCCAGGCGCGTTCGCGCACGGGGCCGCTGTCCACGCAGGCGTAGTGTTCCGTTCCCGGGGCCAGTTCCGTGAGGCGTTTTCCGAGCAGGCGCACCCGGGGCAGCAGCACGCGGTGGTAGTCGCGGAAGCAGGCGTAGAGCGCCACCTTTCCATGGTCCGGGGGCGCGGGGGGGCGCTGCTGGGCGTAGCCCGCCGCCACCACGACCACGGAACGGACGCCGGGCAGTTTCAGCGCGGCGTTCTGGCGCAGGTCGCGGGTGCGCCGCATCCAGTCCATGCCCGCCACGTGGCCGGCGTCCAGCCACGCGTCGAAACCGTCGTCCGCCTCGTCAGCCACCGCGGCCACGCCGCAGGCGTCGAAACCCAGCGCGCGGGCGGCGTCCTTCACGGCGCGGGCGAGAGATTCGGGGTTGGCGGCGGGGGAGGGGAGGGAGGGCTCGTCCGGGCGGGGGCCCACGTCACCGCTCCAGCGCGCGGCCATAGGCCGCAAGGAGGTGTTCCGCCTGGTGGTCCCAGGCAAGACCGTTCAGGATGCGCTCGCGGCCGATCTCCCCGCGGCGCGCGGCCTCGTCCGGATTGTCCAGGAGCTCCACGATCTTGTCCGCGAACTCCCGGGGGTCGTTCGGCGTGGCGTAGAGGGCCGCCTCCCCGGCGGAGGCGCGGGTCTCGGTGAGGTCGAAGGCCGCCACGGGCTTCGCCATGCCCATGTACTCCAGCACCTTCACCAGCGTCGAAAGGTCGTTCAACCCGATC
>JAKPUV010000569.1 GCA_029554925.1 Candidatus Hydrogenedentota bacterium
ACCGCCGCCGCCGCCACCGCCACCGCCGCCATAACCGGCCGCCAGCACAAGCGTGTCCGCTGCTGCAACAAACTGCGCATTCAACCCCGCGCTGCCGACACCGGCGGGATTTCCGTTCGTCCCGGGGTTCCCTGGATAACCGCCGGTGCCGTTACCGCCTTGTCCCGGATTCTTGCTGCCAATGTATTCACCGGGAGCTCCCCCCCCGCCGGCGGGGGAACCCGCAATACCCAGCCCTTTGGATCCACCGCCGCCCAACGTTCCCCCGGTGCCACCACCGCCAACGGACCCAAGCCCGCCGTACCCGATGCCGCCGGACTGGCCTGACAGTCCAACGCCGCCGACCAAACCATCTGTACCGCCATCACTGTTCCCGCCCACAAGTCCACTCTCTCCGCCGTACCCATCCAAGTGCTTATAGGGGAAGGACTTGTCCCCGCCGTCGCCGCCGCGTCCGCCATTGCCGCCCGCTCCGCCTGCGGAACCCGAACCGCCCGCGCCGCCCGCGCCGCCGTTGCCGCCCTGGCCGCCCATGCCGCCGCCGAGGGTGCCCGGCGCGACGAAGACGTGGGGGCCCCAGAAGATGTCGCCCGTCGCCGTGATGGACAGGGGCCTTGCTCCGCTAACCGTCACGGACACGCTGGAGTTGACCGTGAGGTTCCGGAAACGGAAGACCGCGACGCCGTCAATGTCGGCCGCGCTCTTCACCTGTGCGCCCCACGTCATGGTCATCGCGTCGGTGTTGATGACAAGGGTTCCCGCGGTGACCGTCCAGTCGCCCAGTTCGCCGTTGCTCTGGTAGATGGACTGGGCGCCGGCGGTGGCCGCAACCAGAAGCGCGGCCAACATCACCGGCGCGACAAGCATGGCACGGCGCGACCAGCCCCCGACACGCAGACACACTTCGACACTGCGGGTTAAAGAATAGAAAGACATTTCCCTGCTCCTAATGTTTTTTCCTCCGGCCAAGATGCCTCACCCCGCCGGAAAAAGACCGCGTAACCAACACACCCTATTGCACTTCAAAGAAAATTATACCGCGTGCTTCCCCGGAAGGCAATAAAAAAAAGGGCTCCGGAGCCGTGCATTTATTACTATGCGTGGTTTGTATCCAGAATGCACGCGAAAAAGTTGTATACTTTTGCCTGAGCGTGCACTAAGGGGAGATTCCCTACAGCTCGTCGGCGTTCAGCAGCTCGTCATAAAACTCGGCGAACGTGTTGCCGTGGACGCCCTTCATGAAGGCCATGGCCGCGCGCGGGTGCTTGTTGAGGATGCCGGTGATGGCGTAGGGGATCTCGTAACCCCAGCGCAGCTCCTTCTTCATGTCCACGAAGTACTTCTCGATGAGGTCGAAGATGGGGCGCACGTTGAACTTGGGGTTCTTGAGGAAGCCGAGCAGCAGTTCCAGGGGGCAGTTGCCCGCTGCGCGGCCGATGCCGTAGATCGTCGCGTCGAGACGGTTGACCCCCTTGATGATCCCCTCGATGGTGTTGGCAAAACCGAGGCACTGGTTGTCGTGGCAGTGCACGCCGACCTGCTTCCCCGGAAGGCGCGAGAGGTACTTCTCGGCGAGATAGTGGATCTGCTCGCTGTAGAAGTACCCGAAACTGTCCACGATGTAGACCATGTCGAAGTTGGTGGCGGCGAGCTGGTCCAGGGCCTCGTCGAGGTCGGGCTCGAGGGCGTGGGACACGGCCATGATGTTCACGGACACCTCGTAGCCGAGGCTCTTCACATGGTTGCCCAGGTGGATGGCCTTGTCCACGTCCTTGACGTAGGTGGCGACGCGCACCAGCTTCACGATGGACTCGGAGGCGGGCAGGAAGCTGTCGTAGTCCGTGCGGCCCACGTCGCACATGATGGAGACCTTGGTGTCGCACTCGTAGGCGACCTCGCGCAGGTCCTCCTCGTCGCAGAAGCGCCACGGCCCGAAGTCCGCGGGGTTGAACTGCCGCTTGTCCGCGCGGTAGCCCAGCTCCACATAGTCCACCCCCGCCTGGGCCAGGCCGTGGAACACGTCCTTGACGAGGGACTTCTCGAACTTCCACTCGTTCATCAACCCGCCGTCGCGGATGGTGCAGTCGAGGACTTTGATTTCGGGCCTGAACATGGGGAACTCTCCGGGGGTTTTCCGGCGCAGTCATTGCGCCGGGAAGGCGCAATGATACCCCAAGAACGGCCGGCGCTTCAATGAAATGGTACTATTCGCAGATTGTCGGACAACTTTCCAGGCACGGGAGGCCCGAATCGCTGGATAAGGCAAGGAACGAAATGAGGCGTGACAGGTCGGCGTGCGTCGAAATGCACCCCGTCACGAATGGGGAACATGCGACACCCACTGGAGAGACGCCATGCCGCGAAAGAAGAGGGCGCGACAAGCAGCGCCCCGACATGCGCACGTCTTGGGCATGCGCGTATGACTGAAACATACTCCTGTAGGGGCGCTGCTTGCCGCGCCCCTGCGCGGACACGAGAGCCGTCTGTTATCCGGCGACTGAGGGGGGACATCCCCTCTTCCGTCCAAGGCATCCCGCGCCCAACACCGCCGCCAGCAGGACCGCCAGCGCCAGCAGGGGGGCCGAGGCGGCGGGGAGTTCCTCCGCGACGCGGATGGTGACGGTGTAGACCGCGTAGGTGTCCTTGCCCGCGCCGTCGGTGTAGTGGCAGTAGTACGTTCCCGAGTCCTCCGCTTGGAGGTTGGGAATGTGCAGGCTGCGGCACTGGACCCCCAGCCAGCGGCCCTCGCGCAGCTCGCCGATGCCCTCCTTGTGCCAGAGGAAAACCGCCTCCTCCGAGAAGGCGCCGGGAACCATCAGACAGGCGTCGTCCCCCGCCTCGTAGACGCCGGGCGACGGGAAGGCGCAGTCCTCGCAGGGGGCGGGGGGCACGAGGCCCAAGTCACCGCAGTCAATGCCGCCGCTGTTGTCCAGATCCACCAGCGCTAAGATGCCGGGGGTGATGATGTCCGTGAGGGCGTTGATCTCCGCCAGGGACAGCGTGTTGTCCCCGTTGGCGTCCAGCTCGGGCAGCACCGTCGCGACGAGCTCGTTGGCGATGAACTCGTCGTAGTCCACCCTGCCGTCGCCGTTGGGGTCGAACAGGTACCAGAAGGGCTCCGCCTCGGGGACGTAGACAACGATCTCCGTCTTGGCGAGCATGCCGTCGTTGTCCGTGTCGCCGATCACCAGGAGCGTCTTGAACAGCGCGGGCAGGGAGTCTATGTCGCAGGACTGCG
This sequence comes from Candidatus Hydrogenedentota bacterium, assembly GCA_029554925.1. Lineage (GTDB taxonomy): Bacteria > Hydrogenedentota > Hydrogenedentia > Hydrogenedentales > CAITNO01 > JAAYBR01. The sequence goes on from JAKPUV010000569.1 coordinate 3,239, forward strand.
GGTCCCCGGAGGGGGCGTATGGGTTGCCCCGGAACTCGATGTCGTCCAGGTTCCACCCGGCGTACACGTCCGTGCCGTCGGTCGGCCCCATGACCCAGCGCACGCGCACCGAGGCCTTGTTGGCCGCCGACGCGGGCAGCGCCACCACCCGCTCGGTCCAGGCGGACTCGGCAAGGTTCCCGCCCTCGTGGTTCCAGAGGGTCACCCAGGCGCCGCCGTCCACGCTCGCCTGCACCTGCGCGTGGTCGTAGCGGGACGACTCCACGCCCAGCCAGCGCATGAAGCGCAGCTCGATGTCCTGGTACCCCGTGAAATCCAGGGGGGGCGTGGTGAGATACCGCGCGGTCATGCTGTTCTCGTAATACCCGGGGAGGTTGTACCCGTACACGTTGGCCCCCGTGAAGGCCGCGGCGGGGTCGGCGCCGTTTGCCCCCGAAAACCCCTGCGGCGCGCCGAAGGCCCAGTTGCCCGTCACCGTCCATCCGGGGTCCGTGTCCAGGGGGAAACTGTGCAGGAGCGTCTTGGGCAGCGACAGGGACACCTGCCGCCGCTCCTCCACCGCCAGCGACGGCAGCGCGAAGACTAGGTCCCCGTTGAACAGGCCGCCGGTCGCCGGCACGCCCGCCGGGTTGACCGTGACCGTCACCTGCACCGACCCACCGGCGGAAAGTGTGCCGCCCGCGGGCGACGCGGAAATCCACGCGGGGGCGGCCACCGTCCACTGCACCGCGGCGGGGCCGTTGTTGGCCACGGTGTACTGCGCCGTTTCCGGCGTGTAGGGCCCGCCCGCCGGCCCCGAGACGTGGTGCCCCGTGGCGGGGGAAACGGACAGCCGGGCGTCGAGCCCGTCATAGACAACGTAGTTCGCGGCGAAGCCGACCAGGTTGCAGCCGTAGGCCACATAGCCGAAGCCGTTCTCGCCCCAGTCCGCGCCCCAGGAGTTCTTGATGATCCAGGCGCCGGCGTCGCCGAGCGCGTCGTCCCAGCCCACGATCATG
>JAKPUV010000591.1 GCA_029554925.1 Candidatus Hydrogenedentota bacterium
CTCCAGGGTCATGCCCTCATGGCGCACAAAGGTTTTGACGCGGCGCACGATCTCTATGTGTCTGACGCTGTAATACCTGCGGTTGGACCGGGTCCGGCCGGGCCGCAGCTGGGGAATCTGCGCCTCCCACTGGCGGAGGACGTAATCCGGCACTCCGGTGATCCGGCTCACCTCGCCGATGGAGTATCTGCGCTCCGGAAGGTCGGTCGTGTCGTCGGCCATCGTTGTCCCGCGCGGTTAGTGGTCCAGGGCCTTCCACTCCTCGGTCTGGGTCCAGACGGTGAGGTTGGAAAGGTCCCGTTTGGGCCGGAAAAGGAGCCCGCCGAAGAGGCAGCCCAGCAAGAACATGATGACGTTGCCGACCAGCCCGCCGTAATAGGTCTCAAAGCGGACCACCGGGGCCATCCACTTGAGTTCCACAACGGTCAGATAGGCGCTGAAGGCGACGGTGAACAGGATGCCCATGAAGACGGCGCGACCGTCCCCCCACTTCGTGAGGAAACCGAAGCAGTAGAGGCCCATCAAGCCGCCGGCGAAGATGGCGGCGAGCTTGGTGGCCGTGTCCTGCAGGGTGTTTTCAGTCACGAAGAGCAGCGCGTAGGCGAAACCCAGCATGGCAAAGGAGGCCGCGAGGGAGACGAGGCGCGCGGCGTTCATGTAGTGCTGCTCCGTCCGGCCCTTGGCCAGATGGCGCTTGTAGATGTCCACGATGCTGACGGCGGAGATCGCGTTGATGCTGGAGGACAGCGAGGACATGGCCGCGGCGAGAACCCCCGCGACGACGAGGCCGGAAAGGCCGACCGGCATCTTCTGGATGACGAAGTACGGAATGATGGAGTCCGCCCGCGCGCCGCCGGCGCCGGTGAGCATGGCGAGGGCCTTCGGGTCGGGGTTGACCTTGAAGTAGACGTAGAGGGACGTGCCGAGGAACATGAAGAAGCCCCAGGTGGGCACGCTGCACAGGCAGCATATCCAGATGGCCTTGGTGGCCTCTTTCGGGTTCTTCGTGGCCACGTATTTCTGGATAACATTCTGGTTGCTGCTGTATTCCGTGAGCCAGTTGGTGAGGCCCACCAGCAGCATCATCACGATGGTCTTGTCCGTGAGGCTGAAACCCCACCCCGCCCGCTCCAGCTGTCCCGTGGCCGTGTTGAGGTCGCCCAGCATGAACTTTCCGTCCTGCCAGGCGACGGTGACAATCTCCGTGAGGCCGCCGTCCACCCCCATGATGACGAGGACGAGAATCGCAAAGCCGCCGAACCAAAGCAGGAAGGACTGGAAGAAGTCGGTCCAGATGACCGCCTCGATGCCGCCGGTGATGGTGTAGAAGGAGGTGATGACGCCGCCGATCAGGATGCTGTAGCCCGCGCTGAGCCCGGTCATCTCCTGCACCAGCACGGAGACCAGGTAGAGGATCAGGCCGAGCCGGGTGACCTGCGCGACGATGAAGGCGACGGCGGCGTAAACGCGGGTGCCCGCGCCGAACCGGTGCTCCAGGTATTCGAAGGCGGAGGTGATTTGCGCCCGGCGGTAGAAGGGCAGAAAGACCTTGGACGCGATGAAGATGCCCAGGGGAAGGGTCAGGCAGAGCAGGAATCGCAGATAGGCGGTCTTGTAGGCGTCACCGGGGTAGGCCACAAAGGTGATGGAACTGATCGACGTGGCGAACATGGAGAGCCCGATCAGCCATCCCGGGTAGGAGCGCCCGCCGACGAAGTAGTTCTCGGTGCTCTTGTTGCGCCGGGCGAAGTAGGGGCCCATGGATGCCATGGCGAGGAAATACACGACAAGCACCACGATGTCCACGGTTCTCATTTCAGGATGCATGACTTCTCCCTTGACTTTCAGAATGCAAAGACACGGACGGCCCGGAAGCGGGGGCCGCGGTTGCGGCTGTCCGGAAAGGCCACTTTATCAACCCCGCCCGGGGCGATGCAAACCGCGCGGCGGCCCGCGTCACCGTTGACCGTAATAGGCGTCCTTTCCGTGCTTCCGGAAAAAGTGCTTGTTCAGGAGGTAGTCTTCGAGGGGCGCGGCCGCCGGATTGACGGCCAGTGTGTGGAGGGCCATCCGGGCCACCTCCTCCAGCACGACGGCGTTCTCCAGGGCCTCCGCCGGACTGCGCCCCCAGACAAAGGGGGCGTGGCCCGCCGTCAGGGCCGCCGGGCAGACCAGCGGGTCCTTTCCGGAGAAATGGCGGACAATCCGGTCGCCGATGTGATGCTCGTAGTTCTCCACGACCTCCTCGTGGGAGGGCGCGGCGACCAGGGGAATCTCGCCGTGGAAGTAGTCGGCATGGGTGGTCCCAAAACAGGGAATGGGCCGCCGGGCCTGGGCAAACGCGGTGGCATGGTGCGAGTGGGTGTGGATCACGGCGTTGATGCCGTGGAAGGCCCGGTAGAGGGCCAGATGGGCAGGCGTGTCCACCGAGGGGCTGAGTTCCCCGGAAACCACCCTTCCCTCGAAATCCACCACCACGATGCTGTCCGCCGTGAGGTCGTCATACTGGACCCCGCTGGGTTTGATCGCCACCACGTTTTCCGACCGGTCTGCGGCGCTTGCGTTCCCCCAGGTTTCCAGGACAAGCCCCTCCTCGACAAGGGCGCGGTTCATCTCGTAGACCGTCTCTTTGAGCACCTGGTGCATGGCCTGTCCTCCATGGTTGGATCCTGCGGCCATACTAGCAGAAGCGGGCGGCGCTATTCCCCGTCATCGGGGAGTTCGGCGGCATAGGCGTCCAGCCGTGCGAGAATCTCGCCCACCTCCGTCAGCTGGACCAGTTCCCGGCGGAGCTGGGCGATGTGCGGGGCGCCTTTCAGGTAACCGGCGTAATGCTTGCGGAAGGAGAAGACACCCCGCGGGGCGCCGTGGTAGGCGACATGCTCGACGAGGTGGCGGGCGGTCAGGGCCACACGCTGCCGAAGCGGGGGTTCGGGAAGGGGCTCCCCCGTCTGCAGCCAGTGGCGCAGCGTGCGGAAGACCCAGGGGCTGTGGATGGCCCCACGCCCGATCATGACGCCGTCTGCGCCCAGATCCAGACAGGTGCGGAGGTCGGCGGGGGTGGTGATGTCCCCGTTGGCGATGAGGGGGATGGCCGACACCTCCCGGATCCGGGCGATCCAGGACCAGTCGGCGCGGCCGGTGTAGCCCTGGCACCGGGTGCGGCAGTGGACGGTCAGCGCGCGGACCCCCAGGTCTTCCAGCATGCGCGCCACGTCGAGGATGACGATGCTGTCGTGGTCCCATCCGAGGCGGGTCTTGACTGTGACGGGCAGGCGGGTGCCCCGCATGACCGCCTCGACCACCCGCGCCATCTTGGGCAGGTCGCGCAGGAGCCCCGCCCCGTCCCCCCGGTTGGCGATCTTCTTCACCCAGCAGCCGCAGTTCACGTCAATGAAATCGGGCCCTTCCGCCTCCGCGCGCCCGGCGGCGTCGGCCATCGCCCCCTCCGTGCTGCCGTAGAGCTGGATGCCGACCGGGCGCTCGTCACCCGACACGGCCAGTTTCCGGCACTGGGAGGGCACTTCCCGGACAACGGCCTCGCAGTGGGCGAACTCCGTGTACACGACATCGGCGCCCATTTCCCGGCACAGGCGCCGGAACGGAGGATCGGAGACATCCTCCATGGGCGCGAGACAGAGGGGCGTGGAGATGTCAAACTCGCCAAATTTCAAGCGTTTTCGCCCCCCGCGGGCGCGGCGCCGTCCTTTGCGTAGGCGCACAGGTTCCGCGAGATTTCCATGGCGCAGAACTTGGGGCCGCACATGGAGCAGAAATGGACGCCGCCCTTTGCCGCCTCGGGAAAGGACCGCGCGTGCATCTCAAAGGCCTTTTCGGGGTCCAGCGACAGGGCGAACTGGTCGCGCCAGCGGAACTCAAAGCGGGCCTTGCTCAGGGCGTCATCACGGATTTGGGCGCCGGGGAACCCCTTGGCAAGGTCCACGGCGTGGGCGGCCAGCTTGAAGGTCACCACGCCCTCGCGCACGTCGTTCCGGTCGGGCAGGCCGATGTGCTCCTTCGGCGTGACGTAGCAGAGCATGGCCGTTCCGTACCAGCCGATCAGGGCGCCGCCGATGGCCGAGGTGATGTGGTCGTAGCCCGGGGCGATGTCGGTCACCAGGGGGCCGAGGGTGTAGAACGGGGCGCCGGTGCACCACTCGGCCTGGCGGTCCGTATTTTCGCGGATGAGGTGCATGGGGATGTGCCCCGGCCCCTCGTTGATCACCTGTACCCCCTTTTCCCAGGCGCGGCGTGTGAGGTCGCCCTGCACCCGCAGCTCGGCGAACTGCGCCCGGTCGTTGGCGTCCCGCATGGACCCGGAGCGCAGGCCGTCTCCGATGGAGACAGTGACGTCGTAGGCGGCCAGGATGTCGCAGATGTCGTCCCAGTGGGTGAAGAGAAAGTTCTCCTCGTTGCGGGCCATGCACCATTGGGCCATGATGGATCCGCCGCGGCTGACGATGCCCGTGGTGCGGGCGGCCGCCCAGGGAATGAATTCCCGGAGCACGCCCGCATGGATGGTGAAATAGTCCACCCCCTGCTCCGCCTGCTCGATCAGGGTGTCCCGGTAAAGCTCCCAAGTAAGGGATTCGGGCCCCCCTTGGGCCTTTTCCAGGGCTTGGTAGATGGGCACCGTGCCTATGGGGACGGGGCTGTTGCGGAGAATCCATTCCCGGGTGTCGTGGATGTCTTTGCCCGTACTGAGATCCATGACGGTGTCTGAGCCCCACCGGATGGCCCAGACCATCTTCTCGACTTCCTCTGCAATGGAACTTCCGAGGGCGGAGTTTCCGATGTTTGCGTTGATTTTTGTCAGAAAGCGGTTGCCGATGACCATCGGCTCCAACTCGGGGTGGTTGATATTGGCGGGGAGCACCGCCCGACCGGCGGCGATTTCCGCACGGATGGTTTCGGGGGTGATGCGGTCCGGGTTCCCCTCTGTGGAGGGGGGAAGGAGGTCTTCCCGCAGGGCGGCGTATTCCATCTCCGGGGTGATGATTCCCCGCCGGGCATAGTCCATTTGGGTGATGCGCGCCCCGCTTATGGCGCGGACCGGGGTGAATTGCCGGGGGAAGGAAGCGGCGTTGCAGGGACTTTCGGCAGCAGCAGCCCTCCCTGCCGTCTCTGTGTCCTTTCGCTCCTCGATCCAGGGACGACGCAGCGGCGGCAGCCCCTTTTCCAAGTCAATTTCCGCCGCGGGGTCGGTGTAGGGGCCGGATGTGTCATACAGCCTCACGGGCGGATTTTCCGTGAGGATTTCCCCCGTTCGGGAGCGGGTGGGGGTCAGATCCACCTCCCGCATGGCCACGCGGATGGATGGGCGGCTTCCTTCGACGAAAATCTTCCGGGACTGGGGAAAGGGCTGCCGGGTGACGTCCTGGGATTCTGTGCCACCTGGGTTAACAACATTTTTCGACATAATCGGGAGACTCCAGACTGCGAATACTGAAAACGCGGCGTTTCGCAGATGAAATGCGGGAGAACGCTCCCGCAGACGGGGTTTTCAAAGCAACAGGGCGTTCTGTATTATACAGAACGCGTGTCGGGCGAAGAAACCCGGGCGGGTCTTTCGACAGGGGGGTCGGCCCGGGAACCGGAGGAAATGTGATGAGCAAGTGGACAAGGGCGTTTGCGGGAAGTCTCCTGATTGCCGGACTGCTTTGCGCGGGGGCCCAGGCCGCCCGCAGCGAGACGGGCTCTCCCCGGGTCATGGAGGGACCCATGGTTGGTGTTCCCGCCCCGGAGGCGTTGTCCGTCTGGGTGCGGTTGTCGGGGGAGCATGAAGCCGTGCTGGAAGTGAGCGCCACGAAACATTTCCGGCAGGCGGTTGCCTCGCCCCCCGCCCGTCCTTCGCGGGACAGGGATGACTGCACGGCTGTGCTGCGGGTGGACGGACTCTCCCCTGCCACGCCGTACTTTTACCGGATTCTGGTGAATGGGAAGCCGGATCCCTATCTGGAGATCTTCCAGACGAAGACCGCGCCGGCGGGGCCGGCGAAGTTCACGGTGGCCTTCGGGTCGTGTCCGCGGGTGCAGCGGGACCGCGTCCAGCCGATTTGGGCATCCCTCCAGGCCGCGGGGCCGGACCTCTTCTTCTGGATAGGAGACAACATCTACGGGGACACGCTAGACCCTCAGGCCCTTGCCGAGGAGTACCGGCGGCAGCGGGCGGTTGCGTCGTTGCAGGGGTTTATCACCGCGGTGCCCCAGTTGGCCGTGTGGGACGACCATGATTTCGGCCTGAACGACCACGACCGCACCAATCCCGTGAAGGAGGCCTCTCTGGGCATCTTCAGGCAGTATTGGGCGAATCCCTCCTATGGGCTGCCCGACACGCCGGGGGTGTTTTTCCGGCAAGCCTACGGGGGCGTTGACTTCTTTCTTCTCGACTGCCGCTATCACCGCGACCCGAACACGGACCCGGACACGCCGGAGAAGACTTTTCTCGGGGCGGGGCAGCTTGCATGGCTCCAGCGGGAACTGAAGGCCAGCACCGCGCCGTTCAAGGTGCTGGTTTCCGGCAGCGGGTGGACCTGTGCCAAGGGGCCTGGCGGCGATTCCTGGGCCTCCTTCCTTCACGAGCGCGACCGTCTCTTTGATTTCATCCGGGATGAGGGGGTCACGGGGGTGATCCTGCTGTCGGGGGACACCCACGTCGGGGAGTTCAACGCCATTCCCCGTTCGGACCAGGGCGGCTACGACCTGTACGACCTGGTCAGTTCGCCGCTGGCCCAGCAGGCGAACACGGGCTGGCGGAAACGCTTTCCCGAACTGCGGGTGCGCACCCCCCACGAGGGGGACAACGCGGGGATGCTCCGGTTCGACATGACCGGCCCCGTGCCGTCCGTTGAGTTGAACCTCATGGATGTGAACGGCAAACCCGTGTGGACGCCGGTCGTGTTGACGCCGGAAGACCTGAAAAACGGGGCGGCCACGGCGCGGAAGAATTCGGATTTCAAGACGGAATGACGGGTGGCCTTCGGCGGACATCTCCGGTTCGCGGCGGGGTCCGGGGGGGTATTTCTTGAGAATGGCACCGGAGGGGGTTCATGCTTTTTCCCATTGAACCGTTCGCAGGGGGTTCATTGGAGGTCTCATGAACGTATTTATCGCCGGCGGAGGACGTGTGGGATTCCACCTTGCGCGCCTCTTGTGCGCGGAGGGGCGGGATGTCACCCTGCTTGACCGGAACCCGCAGCGCCGGGAGGAGATTGATTTTGATCTGGACGCCCGCACCGTGGTGGGCGACTGCACCTCCGTGCTCCTGCTCCAGTCGCTGAACGCGGGGGACGCGGACCTTTTCATTGCCTGCACGGGGGACGACCGGAGCAACCTCATCGCGGCTACGGTGGCGAAGGGGCTGGGCGCGGGCCGCGCGGTGGCCCGGGTGGACACGACGGACTTCATCGAGTCCAGCTTCCTCTACGAGGGGTTCTTGAACGTGGACTACCTGCTGAGCCCCGACGCGCTGGCGGCCCACGACATTGTGCAGTTTGTGGAGAACCCCGGGGTGCTGGCGGTGGAGGAGTTCGGGCGTGGCAAGATACAGCTCTGCCAGGTGCAGGTGGGCCAGCAGGCGGCGGCGGCCGGAAAGGCGGTGCGCGACATTCTGCCCCCGGGGAGCGGCCTGCTGGTGGGGACTGTCAGCCGGGGCGGCGCCAGCGGCATCGTCCGCGGCGACACGGTGCTGCAGGCCGGGGACAAGGTGACCCTGATCGGCATGAAGGGGGCCATGGAGACGCACCGCCGGCTCTTCAGCGAGTCGCCGCCGGCGAAGAAGGTGGCGATTCTCGGGGACACCGTGATTGGGCGCCGGGTCGCCCAGGCCTTCGACACCCGCCAGATGGAGGTGAAGCTTTTCGAGAAGAACCCGGCGGCCTGCGAGGAACTCTCCCGCGAGTTCTACCACGTCAAGGTGGTGAACCGGGACGCGACGGTGCGCGCGTCGCTGGAGCAGGAGCATCTCCAGAACTTCGACATGTTTGTGGCTACCACGGAGGATGACGAGCGGAACATTATGGCGGGGGTGCTCGCGCGGGAGGTGGGCGTGCCGCATGTGGTGGCCGTGGTGCACCAGCCGGACTTCGCGCCGCTGGTCGTGAAGCTGGGCATTGACCTCGCCCTGACCCCCCGGCTGGCCTTCGCCAACAGCGTGCTCAAGATCATCCACCAGGAGCGCGTCACGGCGTCCTCCTTCCTGGGCGAGGGGGATATGGAGGTGGTCGAGGCGAAGCTGGGCGACGATGCGCCGGTGGCGGGCCGCACGATCGCGGAGGTGGCGGGCCGCATGCCGGGGCACGCGCTGATCGCCACGGTCCTGCGCGGCGAGCAGGTGATTGTCCCCGGCGGCTCTGACACCCTCCAGCGGGGCGACACGGTGGTCTTCATTTCCGCAACCGCGGAGGCCAACGCCGCGCGAAAGGCCCTGACGGGCGTCTGATGAACTACCGCATCATCGCCAAGAACCTGGGGGTCTTCTCCCTGTGGGTGGCCGTCTGGATGGCCGTCTCCTCCCTGTGGTCCCTACGGTACGGGGAACCGGCTGCCCTGGTGGCGCTGCTGAAGTCGGCGGCGGCCTCCGCGCTGGCCGGCGGGATGCTGATGTATCTCGGCCGGGGACGCCAGCGCCGCATGTACGAGCGCGAAAGCGTGGCGCTGGTCGGGCTCGGATGGATTCTAATCGCGGGGCTCGGGGCGCTTCCCTTCTGGTATTTGGGCACGCAGACCTTCACGGAGGCCTATTTCGAGTCCATGTCCGGGTTCACAACCACCGGATCCTCGGTCATCACGGACATCGAGGGCCTTCCCAAGGGAATCCTGTTCTGGCGGTCCCTCACACACTGGCTGGGGGGCATCGGCATCGTGGTGCTCATGATCGCCGTGATCCCCTTCATCGGCATGTCGGGCAAGATGCTCTACCAGTCGGAGGTGACGGGCCTGTCCAAGGACGGTGTGCGCCCCCGCATCAAGGAGTCCGCGTTCATCCTTCTTAAGGTGTACCTGGTGCTGACGGTCATCCACGCGGCGGCGCTGATGATCGCGGGAATGGATCTGTTCGACGCCCTCTGCCACACCTTCGGGAGTCTGGCGACGGGCGGATACTCAACGAGAAACAAGAGCATAGAGGGTTTCGACAGCGTTCCGATTGAGGGCGTCATCACGGCGTTTGAACTGATCGGGGCGACCAATTTCACGCTCTACTACCTCATGGCCAAGGGCGACTGGCGCGCCCTTTTCCGCGACACGGAGTGGCGGGTGTTCATGGGCATCTTTGCGGTGTCCACCCTCCTCATCACGGTCAATCTGATGGGCGTGCAGGGGGAGGTGTCCGCGGACACCTCGGAGCCCGGCGCCCTGGGCGGTGTGGACTACTCCTGCGGCCAGGCCCTGCGGTTCTCCTCGTTCCAGGTGGCGACCATGATGACCAACACGGGATTTACCGGGGCGGACTTCAACATCTGGCCCTATTTCTCCCGGATATGGATCATGCTCATCGTGATGATGGGTGGGTGCGCGGGTTCCACCGCGGGCGGAATGAAGATCATCCGGGTGGTGATCCTTTTCAAGATCGGGATGCAGCAGGTGCAGCGCATTTTCAGGCCCCACACGCTGCGGGCGATTCGTGTCAACGGGCAGATTGTCTCGGAGGACATCCAGTACAGCGTCCTGTCGTTCTTTCTGGTCTATGTGGCCGTGATGGCCTTTTCCACCGTGGTC
>JAKPUV010000598.1 GCA_029554925.1 Candidatus Hydrogenedentota bacterium
GCCCTGAAAATCGCGGCGGTCGTGCTGGTGGTGCTGGTGGTGGCGCTGTGGATGCGCAAGGCGCACTATGACGCGCACTACTTCGACAAGTACGACCCGAAGGCCCCGCTGAACGTGACGGTGCTGGAGACCGAGGAGCTGAACGCCGACGCGCCGGAGAAGGCGTACAGCATCACGAAATTCACGTTCGACGGCTACGGCGGCGAGAAGGTGCCGACGCTGATGGCCATGCCGAAGAAGGCCGACGGCAAGCGGATGCCCGCCGTGGTCTTCCTGCACGGCATCGGCCAGAACAAGAACTTCCTCAGGGAGCTGGCGCCGCCCTTCTGCCAGACGGGCTTCATGCTGCTGTCCTTCGACCAGTTCATGCAGGGCGAGCGGAAGCTGCCCAAGGGGACCTCCGGCCTCGCCAGCCTCCAGGCCTTCCGCCAGCGCCCCTGGAAGACCGTCAACGAGACGCGGCGGCTCATTGACTACCTCGCGGAGCGCCCGGACGTGGACGCGCGGCGCATCTACCTCGTCGGCGCGAGCTACGGCGCCATCACGGGGAGCACGGTGCTGGCGAAGGACAAGCGCCTGCGCGCGGGCGTCATGGTCTACGGCGGCGGCGACCTCGGCAAGCTGGTGGACTCCGTGGCCACGCGCCTCGGCGTCGGCGCCGCCTTCGGCTTCATTGACGGCAAGACCTTCAACCCCGAGAAGCCGCCCCTGCCCAAGCTCACGCCGGGGCAGAACCGCATTTGCGGCGCCGTCATCAAGTGCGCCACGCCGCTGGTCCGCTATTTCGGCGGGGCCATGGACCCCATCCACTACGTGGACAAGATCGCGCCGACGCCGGTCTACTTCCAGAACGGCAAGTTCGACGTGCTGGTGCCCGCCGCGGCGGGCGAGGCGCTCCAGCAGGCCGCGGGCGACCCGAAGGAGATCATCTGGTACGACTCGGACCATGTCGGGATTGACCTCGCGCAGACGAACGTGGTGCTGCGCGACGGCCTGACGTGGCTGCTGAAACAGGACGACGAGTTCCGGCTGGAGGACGAGAAGATCAAGGAGCTCCCCCCCTTCGCCATCCAGAAGACCTGAGCCCGGAAACCCCACGGAGGATTCGCGGCATGAAAGACGTCAACCGGCGGCGCTTCCTGCAGACGGCCGCGGCGGCGGGCATGATCGCCGGCGCGGCGGCGAACGCCCAGGAGGCCGCCCCTGCGGCGGCCCCCGCAAAACGGCGCAAGTACTGGATCTACGGTTGCGGCGACCAGCCGGAGGAGACCGCGAAGGCCATGCGGGGGCAGGGATTCGACGTGGTCGTGGGCGGCGACGCCAAGACCGTCGCGGCCGTCCGCGCGGCGGGCATGGAGGCCTGGCAGTGCGGCGGCGCCTTCGGCACGGCGGAGACGGACACCGAGAACCTCGCCGTGGACATTGAGGGCAAACCGCAGGTCTGGTTCGGCTCGGGCTCGCCCAACAGCCCCGCGATCCGCGCAAGGAACCTCGAGTCCTACCGGGCCATGGCCGCGATGGAGGGCGTCACGGGCGTGCTCGTGGACGGATGCCGCTTCGCCTCGCCGGGCTCCGGGCTGATGCCCTTCCTGACCGACTTCTCCACCCACAGCGAAAAGCGCGCCGCCGAACTGGGCTTCGACTTCGCCCTGATGAAGCGCGACGTGGGTGCGCTCCTCGCACTGGTGCAGGGGGGCGGCGATGCGAAACGCCTGCGCCCCTGGCTGGAGTCGCCCGCCGGGGCGCTCGAGGCGCTGACCGGGCTCCCCGGCCTGCTCGAATGGCTCCGCTTCCGCCGCGCCTGCGCCACCGCCCACTTCCGCGACATCTCGGAGATCCTCCACGGCGCCGGAAAGCAGATGGGCGTCTACATCTTCACGCCCTCCCTCGCGCCCCTCGTCGGCCAGTCCTACGCCGACCTCGCCCCCTTCGTGGACGTGTTCGCCCCCATGATCTACCGCAACTACCCCGACAAGCCCGGCATCGCCTGCCTCAACTGGGAGCTGGCCTGCCTCCCCGACGAGCTCGGCGTCGCCGGCACGCCCGACGAGGCGGCCGTCATGCGCCTCGTCCTCGCGTTCACGGGCCTCGACCGGGCCGTCACCTCCCGGCGCGTGCGCCACATCCTCACCGCCGTGCCCCCCGAGGCCGTCGGCCACGAGACCGCCATGGCCCGCGCCCAGCTCCCGCCCGACAAGGAACTCGCCCCCATCGTCTACATAGACGACCCCCAGATGGCCGAAACCGCCGACCAGGTCCTCACCCACGGCGCCGACGGCATCGCGTTCTTCCTCTACAAGGAGGAATGGAAACGGATGACCGCCCCGGCCTTCGGCTGAGGGGGGATTTCAACGCGGAGGCGCGGAGGAGGAAGGCCGATCATGGATGTCTTTGCCTATGTCGAGACATTCAGGATGGTTGTGTCGGGAGTTGCTTTCCTGGGAGCTGTCGCGTGGGTCTGCATCATGCTGGCGGGGCAGATTTCCGTGATTGTCCACCGGGATCGCCCGGCTTCCGGGGCGTTGGCGTTTCCGTGGATTCTGTGCCTGACCGCGGGAATCATGTGGTCGGCGAACAAGGCCTATTTGACGGCATTACTGGGCGTGGCCGCCCTGGCAGTAGTCACGGACCTGCTGCTCCCGGTGGGGTATGAATACATCCATAACCGGCGCAGGCGGTTGGAGGAATCGGAGAAGAGCCCCTCCGAAGAGTAGACCGGCCGGAAGCCCGGCTCTAACGCTCCAAGCCCACTGAAAGGCGGTTCCCCGGAAAGGGGACGGGGGCTATCCGAAAGAGGCAAAAGACGCGCGTTGGCGGGAAGACGCATGCCTCCGCGTTCTCCGCGCACTCTGTGCTAAACATTTTTCCGTTCCCCCGAGCACCATTGCCACCGGCATCTGTCCGCCCGCATACTCGAACCGGGCCACCACCGCATCCGAAGCGTCCAGCACGGCCAGCAACTGCTGGTTCACCCCGCCCCAGAGATACTTCTCCACCACCAATCCGTCCACGGACTTCGCTGTCCGCTGCGCGTTGCTAAGGGAATCCATGGCTTCAGCAATCTTGCTTTAGCCCTTGACCTTCTATTCATTATTTTAGTCGAAACGATCGGTGCTTTGAAGAGGAAGGGTCCCGCAATCAGACCAAGAAGAACCTCCCTCTCAGCCATGGAGTCCCTCCACGCCACCAACTGATATCCAGGGGGGAATCGGACTGAACACGATCGTCTGGAACTCCCACAGCACTCACGTCAGGAAGCTCCCCATTGTCAAATAGTGGTTGCAATGACTGCTCCCTCCCATTGATGACTACGAAGCACTGATATAGGCTCTTCTTATATTCCAACGGATGAACGCAACGGACCAAGCAACTCTCCAAAGTGCCTCTGTAGTACTCTTCTGAATAACCAATTTGTACGATATTACCGGAAAAGTGGCGGTAAGGAAAACCCCACGGCTCAGATATTTCCAATCCGACAGGTATGGGAATCTCCCTTTTCCTCATGCTTCAATACTCCCAGACATCCAAAATAGTAACCGGTATGTCTCCATATCCAATCCGCTCCATTCCTCCACCAGGCATCCTATATCGTTCTAGCACCCGGGTAGGATCGGCCAAGGCACCCGCCGGCACCTCCATTGTAACTCTCAACTCGGGTGTTTGCGGTAGTGCCAACCGCATCCGGGCACGGTGGGCGTTACTGTTGATCGCATTGCTCACGTAATGCTCTCCAGTCCTACCCCCACGCAGTAATCCCGTTGCGCGCGTGCTGGCAAGTTCGGCGCGCGACATGGCCCGCTGCACGACCTCCGTGGCCGCTGTAGCCCCGCGCGTTGCCCTGGAGCCGCGCGCCGCCATACCCAAGGCGTTTGAGGCAATCCGGGTGGCCCCCAAGGTCGAAATGTCGCGTGCTGCAAGCCCAACCTGACCGGCGATACGGCCCGCCCCCATTCCCGGGGCGTCGGAATTGTAGAGGCCATACTGTTGAAATATTGCACCGAACGGATTCGCCTGGTCCACAAGTTGGAGGAGTCCGTCGGCGGCGCCATTCAGAAACTCACCCCCAATGCTGTCGCCGAAGAGCGTGGTGCCTGCAGGCGCGCTGATCCCGCACAGCCCGCTCGGATCCACGGCGTTGACCGGGTCATTGGCGCAGTAGGCGTAGAGGTCGGTGTCGCCGCCGGCGAGGCCGATGGGGTCTCGGGAGGTCCAGCGGCCGGTCTCGGGGTCGTAATTGCGCAGGCCGAAGAGCACGAGGCCCGTGTCGCGGTCATGCAGCCCGCCCGCGAACCCGAAGGGCACCTTCAGGCCCTCGTAGCCCTGCGCAATGTCCTCATCCAGAATCACGCCCCAGGCGTCGTATTCAACTGTCCGGACCACGTCCCCCGCCGCCGTATACACCGCCCGCAGGGAACCCACCTGATCATACGCGAGGTAGTATACGTCCTCGCCCTGCACCATCGCCACCGGCATCCGCCCGCCCGCATACTCGAACCGGGCCACCACCGCATCCGAACCGTCCAGCACGGCCAGCAACTGCTGGTTCACCCCGCCCCATCGGTCTTCTTTGTGTTCTTGGTGTCTTCGTGGTGAACCTTTCCGGAGTTTTCACCACAAAGTCACAAAGGGCACAAAGAAGAAGGGGAAGAGAAGAAAGGGCGGGGCTTGATGGGGGGGCAGGCGGCATGGGCACGGCATCCGCCCGTCCACGCATTCCGCGTGCGCCCGAAGACAAGGCCGGCGG
>JAKPUV010000666.1 GCA_029554925.1 Candidatus Hydrogenedentota bacterium
CTCCTCCGGGGAGAGGGACACGCCGTGGTGTCCTTTCGGGTCGTCCAGCAGCGCGAGGACCGGGCTGGTGGAGGCGGGGCCGGTGCCCTCGATGGAGTAGCCGCGCAGATAGCCCTCGCGCACGTTGTCCACGAGGCTCGGCTTGCCGTAGCCGCAGAGGGCCTCATAGGACTTCTCCGGGGTGAGCCGGAAACGCGCCGCGCGCTTGTCCTTGGCCTTGGGGTTGTGGCAGGACACGCAGTGCGTGTCGAGCACGGGCTGCACCAGCCGGTCGTAGCGGAAGGGCCAAGTGCCGTCGGGCCCGGGGGTGATCCGGGACGGCTCGCGGCGGGCGGCGGCGAAGGCCTGCGCGGGGGGCGCGCTCATGCGGTGCTCGTGGCAGCCGACGCAGCTCAGGGTCTGGCCGGGCTGCACGTGGACCGCGCCGCGCATGGTCTGGACGGCCACGCCGCGGTCGTCCAGCGCCTGGAAGAACATGGTGACCCCGGCGGGCACGCGGAAGTGTGCGGAGCCGTCCGGCTCCACGGGCACGGTGCCGAGGACGCACTTGCCCGGGTCGTCCTTCATGATGCCCATCGCCGGGGAGTCCATGGTGGGGTGCGTCTTCGCGGGAACGGCGATGACCCGGAGGGCCTTGATGTCGCCGGGCTTCACGGTTTTCAGCCCCTCGCAGACATTGGCCACAAGGAAGCTCCCCTCCTTCGGCGCGTCGGCGCGCACGGTGTCGGCCAGCGCGGGGGGCATGGGGCGCGCGGCCACGGGCAAAGGCCACTCGCAGGCGAAGGCCGCGTCGCGGTGGAGCAGCTCCAACTGGCCGCTGTCGGCGTCGTAGAGGTAGAGGCCCATGTCGTTGTCGGGGCGCTGCTGGGGGTAGGTGGGGGTGGGCACCAGCCCCCAAGCCACGATGTAGAGCCGCTCGGAGAGGGGCCACGGGCTGCTGTAGTAGGTTGTCGGCCATCCCTCAATCTCGGGGAAGACCACCTCGGGCGTGAGCCGCCTGATGGGGTCGGCCCCCTCGGTGCCGATTGTCGGGTCGAGCAGCGCGAGGCTGCCCATGGTCTGCGCGTGGTGGGCGGAACCGGTGAAGACGATCTTGTTGGACCCGGGCACGCACTGGGGCTCGAAGGTGCAGTGCGGGGAATGGGTGTAGTTCTTGTAGACGATGCGGGTGTGGGTGCCGTCGGGATGGATGGACCACAGGCTCATGAAGGGCATGTTCCAGCGGTCCACATAGTCCCAGCGGGAGTAGAGGATGGAGCCGTCGTGCGCGACGCTCGGGGTCCACTCGAACATCTCGAAGGGCGAGATGGCGTTGAGCCCCGTGCCGTCGGCCTCCATGGTGTGCAGGGTGTACACCGCCACGGGCCGCTCGGGTCCGCCGCCGCAGCGCACATAGCAGTCCGGCAGGGCGGGCTCCTCCAGGGTGCGGGCCGCCGTGTCGGCGCCGGCCTGCACAAACTGGCCGCGGCGCGTGGAGAGGAAAATGATCCGGCCGTCGGGCAGGTAGCGCGCGTCGAAGTCGTCATATTTTCCGCGCGTGAGCTGCCACAGCCCCGTGCCGTCGAGGCTCATCTCGTAGACGTGGTAAAAGGCGTCCTCCGGCACATTGTCCTTGTCCAGCTTGTCCGGATGATCCGACAGGCCGGGATAATGTTTGCACCACGCAAAGAGCACCTTGGTCCCGTCGAAGGAGAGGGACGGGCGCATGAAGCTGCCGGGCTCGGTGAAGGCGGCGGAGATGCAGGTGAGTTCGGGCGCGCCCTCCCGGAACCCGCGCATGCGGTAGATTCCGCCGCCGGGACGCGAGAACCATCCGTAATGCTGGTCGGACATGTGGTTGAAGGATCCGGGCACGCGCTTGGCGAAAAGGATTTCGTCGAAGTTCAGCAAGGGATCCATGAGCAGGAGGTCCCGCTGAATCCACCGCACCTCGTTGAACAGGGCGGCGTCGGGCGCGGTCCCGGCGAGTTTTTCGATCTTCCGCTCGGCGCGCGACAGCATCTTGGAGAGGCGCGCCACGTCCAGCCCCTCCCCCGCCCGGGTCATGATCAGCTCATGGCAGCGGCGGACGGCGCGGTCGAGATGCTCCGCGAGGTCGGGGGCCGGCGGGGCAGTCTGCGTGTGGTCCACGGACCACTGCGACACGCCGCTCTGCATGGCCGGACGACGGAGGGCGATGTTCACCGAGGGGTCCGCCTGCGCGAACACCTCGACCTCGTCGAGATGGAGAAAGGTCTCGCCGCGCAGGGCCACGCGCACAAAGCGCGCCGATGCGCCGCCCATCGGCGCGGCCAGGGGCTTGCCGTCCGTGAACCCGTAGAACACGGTTCCATTGTTCGTGAAGGCGTCCGACCATTTCTCGCCGTCACTGGAGGTTTGGACGATGACGCTGTTGCAGCGGTCCGGCGCGTCGCACCGGTTCCAGAGCAGCACGCGGTCCAGGGGCGTCTCGGTGCCCAGGTCCACCTGCCACCACGGGTTAGCCTCGCCGCCCGTGTGGAAGCCCCATTTGCCGTCCTTCACGCCGTCGCAGCCGCCGAGGGCGTCGGTCTCGCGGGTGGCGGGGATCTTCGGACCCTCATAGCGGTTCGCGAGCTGGACCTGCCAGTCCGCCTCGACCTGCGCGCGGAAATCCTGCGCCGCCGCGCCCAGGGCCGCGGCCTGCGCCATGCACAGCGCCAGCATCCATCGCGTCATGACCAAAGGTCTCCGGTTGGCCACCCCGCTGCCCCGTCCGGGTCTATCCTCTCATAATGGGCCGTCCCAGTCAACGGACCCGCCGCGCCGCCGCTCATTCCCTGTCCGGGACCGCGGCCACCCGCCCCACCAGGGTCGCCACGGAGCGCGGGGGAACGGTGAAGTCCCCGTCCGCCGCCACGGGGGGAAGCGCCGCAAGATCCTCCACGTCCGAGGTGACATGGGGGGTGAAGGTCTTGATCGTCCGGCCCTCGGGCAGGCCGTGCACGCGCAGCGACACCCGCTCCGCGGTCATGCCCCGGTTGATGAGCACCACGGCCAGTTCTTGCCGGGAGGCGCTGCGGTAGGCGGATCCGAGGAGCCCCTCCAGGTCGTCCGCGCCCTCGAGCCCCACGCGCCGCGCGCCGGGGCGGATGAAGCGGCTGAAGTTTCCCAGTGCCCACAGGGTCTTCGACGGAAACAGGGACTCCGGGTCGCCCGGCCTGCGGTAGTCGGTGTAGAGGAGGCCGTCCTTGAAGTCCACGGGGGAGACGGCGGTCCACCACTGCCAGGCGGAGGCGTTGCAGAGGGTGAGGTCATAGTGGATGATGCGCGCGACGTCGAGGGCCGTCTCCATGCCGAGGTCGCGCCCGCCGCCGCCCCGGTTGTCCGCCCCCTGCATGACGCAGTACTCCGTCATCCAGTAGCGCCAGCCGGGGTACTTCTCAAGCTGCATCCGGAACCGCCGCCGCCCGGTCTGGATCATCAGCGGGGCGAGGTCGTTCCAGTAGGAGTGCGCGCAGACCACCCCGCCCAGCGCCCCGCTGACTTCGGGGTCGCCGCAGAAGGCGTCCAGATAATCCCCGTAGATGCTTCCGTATTTCCGGGACATCCATTTGTACTCGCCCCACATGGCGGCGAGCAGGCCGCTTTCCGGCGCAAGGATCCGGGTCGGCAGGCGGCGGCGGCGCAGTTCCCCGTCCAGCAGGCGCACGACCTCCTTGATGTCGTCGTTCGCCGCGCGGTTGCCCTCCTGGTCGCGGCCGTTCCACTCCCATATGGGCTCGTTGAAGGGGCTGACCCACCCGAAGTCAATCCGCCGTGCGGGGTCGGGATGGTTCCGGAAATGCTCCAGA
>JAKPUV010000667.1 GCA_029554925.1 Candidatus Hydrogenedentota bacterium
CTGGTGACCATCGGCATCCCGCCGACCCACCCGTCCACCGGCTACGGCTACATCCAGACGGACACCCGGCCGGGACCCCTGAGCACGGCGAAGGTGCTGGCCTTCCACGAGAAGCCCGACCTCCCCACGGCGGAGCGCTACGTCGCCGCCGGGGGGTATTTCTGGAACAGCGGCATGTTCTTCTGGCGGCTGGACGTGTTCCTGCGCGAGCTGGAGGCCGCCGCGCCGGAGCACGCCCGCGCCGTCCGCGAGATGGCCGCCGCCCTCCGTCAGAACGACCGCAACACCGCCGCCGAGCTCTTCTCCCGGCTCCCCTCCATCTCCATTGACTACGCGCTCATGGAGAAGACCCGCCGCGTGTCCATGATCCTCGCGGCCTTCGACTGGGACGATGTGGGCTCGTGGCCCGCCCTCGCCCGCCTGCGCGGCGCGGACAAACAGGGAAACATCGTCCACGGTGACCCGCTGCTGGTGGACTGCCAGGACTGCGTCGTCTACCAGGAGGCCGGCGGCGAGGACCGCGCGGTGGCCGTCCTCGGCGCGAAGGACCTCGTGGTGGTTGTCACCCCCGACGCCGTCCTCGTCATGCCCAAGGACCGCGCCGAGAACCTCCGCACGGTGGTGGAGCAGCTCAGAAAGCGCGGCGCGGGGCAGCTCTAGGCCCCCAGGTTCCAGAGCGGTGGGCTGTTTGACACGCGGCAGTATCTTCCCGATAATAGGGGGCAGATGGACACCCATAGGGCCGCCGGACACCGCGCCGGACGGCGGGGTGAGAAACTGGAGGGGAGCGTCCCATGCCGCCGCGGATTCACGCAAGAAACGTCCGAAGGTCCCTTTTCCTCCTGCTGCTGTCCGCCGCGCACCCCTCATGGTGCCTGTCCGCCGCAGCCCTCGACAAGGCCGACTATGACAACCCCAACGGAAACACCCGCGTGGTCTGTCTGGCGGACCCCTCGCAAAGCTACGAGCTGTACATCCCCCCGACGGCGCCCACGGCGGGTCCGGCGCCCATCTGCTACGGGTTTGACCCCGGCGGCAACGGCAAGGCGACGCTCCTGCAGCTCGCGCCGTCGGCTCTGGAAAACGGCTGGATCCTGGCGGTTTCCAACAACTCCAAGAACGGCCCCTGGACGGACATTTTCATCGCGCAGGACGCGGTGCTGCTG
>JAKPUV010000669.1 GCA_029554925.1 Candidatus Hydrogenedentota bacterium
CTACTGGAAGGACGGCCGCACGGCCCACGACAACATCGTGCTGGTCTTCGAGTACGACCTCAAGCGCAGCTCGCCGGGCTTCATCCAGACCAAGTCCCGCACGACGCTCATGGACGACAGCACGGCCAACCGCAACTACACGGTGCGCTTTGTCTACACCAGCATCCTGAGCAACGCCAAGCGCGGCGCGTCCGAGCTGATCCAGGGCGACCTGGGCACCCTCGAGCTGACCGAGAACGTCTGCAAGTACTACGGCGAGGACGTCACCTACGCGACGCAGGAGAACCTCACGGCGGAGGAGCTGGCCAAGAAGACCGCCGCGGGCGGCACGCGCTTGCTGAGCAACAAGGAGCTCACGGAGGGCAAGGAGCTCTTCGGCGACCGGACCGACCTCAAGGTCCCGGACGTGTACCAGTTCGAGGCCTTCATCGAGGGAGTGCGCACCGGCAAGGTCCCGCGCAACAACCAGATGGTCGGCTTCACCACCGCCCTCACCGCCATCGCCGCCATCCAGTCCCGCAAAGAGGGCAAGATGATCGACTTCGACCCGGCGTGGACCACCTTCGACTTCGAGACGCCGTCGTTCTACGAGTACGACCCGTCCTGGGGCGAGAACATGCCCAAGCCCGCGGCCGCCCCGGCGCCCGCGGCCGAAGTGACGACGGCCCCCGCGCCCGATGCGGCGGCGGCCCCCGCCCCTGCGGCCGCCCCCGAGGCCCCCGCAGCCCCGGCCGCGCCCGCCCAGAGCTGATGACCGACCCCGGGCCGCGGCGGGAACAGCCCCGCCGCGGCCCCGTGTTCTAAGATAGACCCGTGCCCGCGCGTTAACAGGGCAGAGAACAAAGGAGCGTGAACCATGAAAAAGATCCTCATCGGCGTTGTGCTGATCGGCCTGGGCGCCGCCGCCGGCGGTTTCGGCGGCTACAGCCTGGGATTCACCATCGGCCACAAGAACGCCATCGCCGACATTGATCGCCAGAAGCCCATGGGGACCGTGGTGGACTTGGGCGGCATGGACAAGCCGGCGGAGTCCGCCCCCGCGCCGGCCGAACCGGCCCCCGCCCCGGCGGCGACGCCCGCCGTCCCGGCTCCGGCGGAAGCGGCCCCCGCCGCCGCCCCTGCGGCCGATGCCGTCACCTACACCCTCAGCCTCGACGACACCTTCATTGACTTTGTCGGCTACAAGACCGTCGCGGGCGCCGCGGCCGGCATGAGCGGCCGCTTTGACAAGAGCGAGGGCACCGTGACCATTCCGGGCGGCGACTTCACGAAGGGCTCCTTCAGCATCACCATCGCCACCCCGTCCATCGGCACCGAGAACGCCATCCTCACCGGCGTGCTGAAGACCGGCATGTTCTTCGACATCGCGACCTATCCCACGGTCAAGATCGAGAGCAAGAAGATCGAGCAGCGCGACGGCAAGTATGTCGCCACCGTGGCCTGGACCATGCGCGACAAGACTGTCGGCGTGGAGATCCCCATGGACGTCAAGGTCTCCGACACCCAGGTCAGCGCCCTTGGCGAGGTCCGCATTGACCGGAACCTGTGGGGCGTCGGCCCGGCCAACTACGAGATGCCCGGCGGCGTCTCCGTGCCGATCCTCCCCGACGTCCTCGTCAAGTTCGAGGTCCTCGCGAAGAAGTCCTGACCCCCGCACCCCGCAATCCAGCGCGCGGCGCGCACGCCTCCGGGCGGCCCGCCGCGCGTTTCATTTCCTGGGGGGACGGTGTCGGCCTTTTCGCGCGCGGAGCCGCCCGCCTCTTTCCCTCAGCGGAGGGGGCCGTCGAGGGTGCCGGTGACGAAGTCCTTCCGCGCGGCCTCCACGGCC
>JAKPUV010000671.1 GCA_029554925.1 Candidatus Hydrogenedentota bacterium
CGCCGTGGACAACGCCATCCTCGGCAAGCCCTCCGCCCTCACCGACGAGGAGTTCGAGCAGATGAAGGTCCACCCCGAGCGGGGCGCCGACCTGCTGCGGGACGTCAAGTTCCTCCAGCCCCTCATCCCCTACTGCCTCTATCACCACGAGCGGTGGGACGGCGCCGGATACCCCTTCGGCCTCAAGGGCGAGCAGATCCCCGTCGAGGGCCGGCTGATCGCCGTGGCCGACGCCTTTGACGCCATGACCAGCACCCGGCCGTACCGGAAGGGCATGTCCAAGGAGGATGCCCTCGAACGGATCCGCAAGGGCATCGGCGTCCAGTTTGACGGCGCCATCGTGGAGGCCCTCGTGTCCGCCGTGGGCAACGGCCGGATCGACGAAATCCTTCAGGACTACTTCAAGAACGAGGCCCACAGCATCGCCTGCCCCTTCTGCAGCACCTTCATCCGCCTGCCCGAGGAGCAGGGGGTCGGCTCCGAGGTCGTCTGCAAGGTCTGCCACCGCAAGATCGTCATCCGCGAGAACGACGGGCTGTTTTACGGCGAACTCGTCCCCGCCGCCTCCGGCCGCGCATAGTCCCGCCCCCGTCCGTTTTTGGTACAATGGCGCCGGTGGACATGCGGAGGTGTCGCAATGCGGAGCGTCGCGCCCGTGGAGGGGCCCCGGATCCTGCTGGCCTGCGCCGATGTCGCGCTCGGCCGCACGCTGGAGTCCTTCCTTCAACAGCCCAACATCCGGATGGAGCGCTGCCACGAGGCGGCGGGCCTGCTGCGTCTGGTTTCCCGCCGTTCCTTTGACGTTGCGGTGCTTGATCTCGGCCTGGAAAACCCCGGCACCGTGGATCTGGTCTCCTTTGTGCGGGAGAAGAGCCCCGGCACCCGGCAGATACTGCTCTTCGGCCCCGACCAGGTGGAGCGCGCGCTGGAGGGCATCCGGCAGGGGGCCTTCTTCTACCTCCCCCTGAGCTGCGCGCCGTCCGACGTGGCGCTGATGGTGGGAAAGGCGCTTCAGGACCGGTCCGTCGCGGGCGCGATGGACGAGTACGAGCAGACCCTGTTCGAGGAGCTGGCCGGGCGCTCCGGGGGCATGCAGCGCGTGCTGGAGCTCATCCGCAAGGTGGCCCCCACGGACAGCACGGTGCTGCTGCTCGGCGAGAGCGGCACGGGCAAGGAGGTGGTGGCGCACACCCTGCACCGGCTGAGCGCGCGGCGCGACCGGGTCTTCGTGGCCGTGAACTGCGCGGCCCTGCCCGAGGCCCTGCTCGAGAGCGAGCTGTTCGGCCATGTCCGGGGCGCGTTCACGGGCGCCGAGCGCGACAAGCAGGGGCTCTTCGCCGAA
>JAKPUV010000699.1 GCA_029554925.1 Candidatus Hydrogenedentota bacterium
CAACCAGTACCGGCGCCTGAAGGAGCAGGTTTTCGGCGCGTAATCCGGCGGGCCGGTGGTTGCGAAAAGAATCCCCCAGCGGGTGAGCGGGATGGCCGCACTGTGGAGGAAGAGGGCGCGGCAAGCAGCGCCCCTACCTGCTCATTCCTTGGGCGGACACAATGACGCCGGGTCATTCCCCCGTAGGGGCGCTGCTTGCTGCGCCCTCTTTGCGCCCACCGGGGCGCCGCTTGCCGCGCCCCGGAGTCTGGGGGTCAGCGGCCGCTTTCCGTGGCCGGGGCGAGCCCCGGCAGGAGGGCCTTTTCGAAGGCTTCGGCCTTTTTCTCGATGCCCCAGGTGCGGAGGTGGCAGATGTCGGTGAACAGGTCGGCGCCGCCGGTGAAGGTGGCCGCGACATCGAGGCAGGGGAGGTTCTCGCGCTCGCAGAAGGCGCGGACGCGGCGGTTGTAGGCGTCCACGAGGCGGCAGTAGCCCGCCATGTTCACGAGCCTTCCCCAGAGCATGGTGCCGACGCGGTATTCGTAGAAGGCGCGCTCGTCGGGGGGGAGGTGCTCGTAGTCGGGCCGGGCGAAGGTGGCGGGGGCGAACTCCACGCCCTGGGCGCGGCAGGCCTCGGCCAGGCGTCCCAGATGGGCGATGAGGGTCTCGTCCACGATGCGGTCCAGGGCTTCGTCGCCGGGCATGAGAACAGCGCCCAGGTAGTCAAACATGAACCGGGAGCGTCCGAGCAGTTTCCGCAGGCCCGCCAGGGCGCCCGCGCGGGCGGGGTTTGTCCACTGTTCCACGAGCAGCGGCACGTCGTTCACAAAGTTGTAGTGGATGACGAGGTCCGGCTGGACGGCCAGGTAGTCCGGCAGGTGCTCCGCCTCGCCGCCCGCGCCCAGCGCGAAGATGCCCGCGTTCACCACGTCCACGGTCCGCCCCGGCAGGGACGCCTTCAGCCGCGCCTCGAGGATGTTGGGCCAGGTCAGCTCGTTGGTGACGCCCTCGGCGGTGGTGGACCCGCCGACGCAGACGATGCGGTAGACACCCTCCGGTTTGGGCAGGACCACCTCGTTGTCGCGGAAGCCGCGGGAATTGGTGCGCAGGTCCATGAAGTCGGCGTGGCGCAGGTTGGGCCGGAGGGTGGTCCAGAGTTTTTCCCATTGGGAGGCGCGGAGGAACACGCCGACCTGCTCCGGGGCGGCGGCGTCTTTGGGGAAGGGGTGAAAGGCGAACTGGACGACCCGGGGCTCCCCGCCGCCGTCCGGGGGCAGGGGGTAGTCGCGGAACTGTCGGGCGCCGCCCCAGGCCAGGGCGAGGGCCGCGCGGGCGTCCCCGGCCACCTCGGGGGGCAGGGGGGCGAAGAGGTTCGCCGCCCCGGCGATCTTCGCGGCGACCTCGGCAACCTCGGGGGCCGTCTGCGGGGAGGGGGGCGCCCATCCCTCCACCACCGCGCCCGCGGGGCCCGTCTGAAAGGCGGCCCAGCCGCGTTCGGCGAGGAAACCGGTCCGTTCGG
>JAKPUV010000712.1 GCA_029554925.1 Candidatus Hydrogenedentota bacterium
CGCCGGGGAGGACACCGTCGAGATCGTCAACACCCTCGACAAGGAGCGCCTCGTCGCCCGCAGCTACCACGACAAGCGCGGCAAGGAGAGCCTCAACTTCGGCTTCCCCTTCGCCGTCCCCGGCGGACAGGTCCGCCTCGACGTGCCCTTCGGCGTCGTGCGCCCCGACGCCGACCAGATCCCCAGCGCCTGCAAGAACTGGTTCACCGTCGGCCGCTGGGCCGACGTGTCCAACGACGCCTACGGCGTCACCTGGGTCACCCTCGACGCCCCCCTCGTCCAGGTCGGCGGGCTCACCGCCAACCTCCTCAACTCCCAGACCAACCCCGACGTCTGGCGCAAGGAGGTCGGCCCCGCGCAGCAGCTCTACGCCTGGGCCATCAACAACCACTGGGGCACCAACTACCGCGCCTTCCAGGAGGGCCCCCACGTCTTCCGCTTCCTCCTCCGCCCCCACAGGGCCTACGACCCCGCCGCCGCCGCCCGCCTCGCCCACACCGCCGGACAGCCCCTCCTCCCCATGGCCGCCCGCGGCGAAACCCCCGCCGCCCCGGCCCTCCAACTCCCCGGCGACGCCCTCCTCCTCACGGGCCTAAAACCCAGCGACGACGGCAAAGCCCTCATCCTCCGCCTCTGGAACGCCGCCGGAAAAGACGCCCAGATAACCCCCGCCCCGCAGGGCAACCAAAAGGCCACCCTCCACCTCAGCGACATCAGCGAACAGCCCAAAGAAAAGATCACCGGCCCCGTGAACGTCCCCGCATGGGGGCTCGTCACCGTAAGGGTGGAGTGAGGAGATGAAGAAGGGACGGCACAAGCCAGGACGGTGTAGACCGCAGAGGCGGCAGGCACAGGGACTGTCCGCCGGAGGGCTCGTCCTCCGGACTACAGACTCCGGACTCCATACTAAACTCCCCCTTGACATCGCACACGCCCTTCGCCATCATACATCCATGCTGAGATACGCGAAAATAGCCGTCCCCGATGCGGCATACCTTGGGACTCGACCACGGAGCGGTCAGCAAGGCGGCCCCATCTCCGGTGAAGGTTCCTGCGAAGGATTCGGTCTATTTCACCGCCAAGCCATACGTTTGAATCAGCGTGAGGCCCTCGGCCCTTTCGCGGGAGGTGGTTTAGGATATAAACGGTGGCTGTGGAGCTGTTGAGAAACCCCCTCCAGCTTCCGCTTTGCGAACTCGCTTCTCATGCGGCGACCTCCGCCGGGAAGGTCGACATGGTTTTTCCGGAGATGGTGTTTGGAGGCGTCAGGAGGGCTCCTATGGCCCTCCAGA
>JAKPUV010000757.1 GCA_029554925.1 Candidatus Hydrogenedentota bacterium
GCTTCCAGTGGGGCCAGGTCCGCGAGATCGAGGACGGCATCTCCCTCACCGGCGGGTCGCGCCGCTTCTCCTTCGCCCAGTGCTGGGAGCTGCGCCGCGCGGGCGACGCCCTCAATATCCGCGTCTGGCTTGAGGTCTTCGAGCCCCTTGAGGTGCAGGAGTGCCACGTGTCCCTGGTCCTGCGCCATGAGTACGAGCGGTGGACAACCGAACACGAGGAGGGCGCCTTCGGCGCCTTCGACCCCGGCGGCGGACGCTGGTTCCACTGCAACCGCAAATACCTCCCTGGCCATAGCATCACCGCCGCGGCCCCCGGCCTGCCCGCCGTCAGGCTGGTCGCCGACGATGAATGCCCCGCGGTCCGCATGACCGCCGTCAACACCACCCTCCAGGAAAACTCACGGGTGATCCAGGCCCTGCGCCCCTCCGAAGAGGGCCGGCTCCGCTTCGCCCCCGGCCGCCACCTCTACTTCTCCGGCCAAATCCGCGTCGGCGGGGAAGCGGGGGAGGGGAAAGACGCAGCGAAGGACTGACCGGCCGGCAACGTAGACGCGGCATCCTGCCGCGTTCTTGGGCTTTCCGCTTACCTGAAGAACGCGGCAGGATGCCGCGTCTACATTCCCGCCGCACCTCCCCTTCGCGCGTCATGGCGAGCGAAGCGAAGCCATCTCATTCCCACCACGGCTTCTCTTCTCAGCGCCTTCTCCC
This sequence comes from Candidatus Hydrogenedentota bacterium, assembly GCA_029554925.1. GTDB lineage: Bacteria > Hydrogenedentota > Hydrogenedentia > Hydrogenedentales > CAITNO01 > JAAYBR01. Next base: position 709 of record JAKPUV010000757.1, read on the forward strand.
TTTGCTTCTCCGAGCGCTCCGTGACTCCGTGGTGAACCTTTCCGGAGCCTTCACCACACGGCCAATTGCCGGATGAGGCAGACCCCCTCGGGGCCGGGCTCGCTGTGGTCCGTTGTGCCGCCGTTGTAGGGCACCTTGCCCGCGCTGACACTCTCCGCCGGGCCGGAGAGGGTGCCGCCGTGCTCGAACTTCCAGACGACCTGCCACTCCCCCCCGTCCCCGCGCGCCTCGACGACGCCGGAGCGGGCCAGCCACCGCGCCCGCACCTCGGTCCAGGCGGCGGCGTCATGCTTCCCGAAGAGGCGCTGGTCGCCGTTGAGGTCCGCCTGAAGCAGGCCGTCGCTCCGCAGCCCCACGCGCAGCACAGAGCCGTTTTTCCACCGGACGCAGACGGCGGGCCCCCAGGACTGTCCGCCGTCGGTGCCCTGGCGCAGACGCGCCCCGAATCCGCGCACGGCTCCGCCCAGCGGGGCGGTGAAAAACGCGTGGGTGTTCGCGCGGGCGGTGACGCGCAGCGCGCCCTCTTCCACGGCAAAGGGGGCCGCGTTCTGCGCGGAGATAGACGGCGTCCACGCGGCCATCGTCTCCCCCGCCGCCTCCAGCACCGGAGTGCCCCATCCGGGCGGCGCCTTCAGGGCGCGCTGCTCGTCCAGGCGAAGCCGGGTGGTCTCGGCGATGCGCGCCTGGCGTTCCGCGCAGCCGCGCTCGACCTCCCCCCGCAGCGCGGGCGTCAGCCGGGCCTGGTAGTCCTCGCGGACCACCTTCATGGTAGCGGGGTCGGACAGCCAGGAGGCGATGGTGTGCATGCGCGCGTTCACCGCCAGCACGCGGTCCGCCAGGTCCGCCGTGGGCCTGGGGCCGTTGTTGCAGAGCACGCCGATGCTGTTGCTGGTGTTGTGGCAGGACACGAAATAGCGGAGGTAATCCGGGTTGCCGTAGGCGCTGTCGCGCCCCTCGCCCCGGAGGATGAAGTCCACATAGGCGTCCGCCTGGGGCACGAAGCACATGCCCGGGCCGAAGGCCCCCGTGGAGTGCCATTCCAGAATGCCGTCCTCGCCGACAATTTCCCGGGACTTGCGGGCGAGGGCGTACAGCGCGGGGGCGCTCTCGGCATACTGCCCGTCGAAGTAAAGGCCGTCGGGCCGGTGCTCCCGCATGACCTTCTCGATCTCCGGCAGGAACAGGTCCATGTTGTCGCCGTGGGGCCAGCCGGGCGGGAAGCCGGTGACGCTGAAGTTCTCGAAACTGTTCATGGCCAGGTGTTCGAGGGGCGTGCGCTTCAGGAAGTAGTACGGGCTGGTGTAGACGATGAACCGCATCCCGTTCCGGTGGATCGTCTCGCGGACCCGCGCGAACTCCTCCGGCCCGTGGCGGGGCTCGAAGGCCAGGTTCCAGTCCTTCCACAGCATGACCTCGGACTGGAGCAGGACGATGTTACCCTCGGCGGCCCAGGCCGCGAGATCGGCGTCCGCGGGGTAGCCGGTGTCCATGGACCAGTGCCACACCACATGGTTCTTCAGGGACCGGTCCCAGTCGAAGGGCTTCGGCGGGCACACGCCCACCCAAAGCACGGCGTCCGCGGGCAGCGTGTGCCGCGCGACCACGGGCTCGTAGGGCTCCAGCGCGCCGGCAAGCGCGTCGTCGGAGCAGAACAGGCCGAAGCCGCCATATTCGTCCAGCACCAGCAGGCTGCCCTTGTGGGACGCGGTGAACCCCACCTCGATGGACCGCGTGATCTCCACCGTGACCGACTCGCGGGCGTGGAACATGAAGAGCGAGTCGCCGTTCACCCGCAGGTCCAGTTTCGGCGAGGCATAGGAGCAGAACGCGAACCCCGGCCCGCTGTGTGTGAGCGTGGGGGGGTCGGACAGCCCCGTGACACGGATCCGCGCCACGGCGCGCGGCGTGCCGACGCGCTGGCGGAACACCCCCTCCCCGGAGGCGTCCATCCGGAACTCCGCCCCCGTGGTCACCACCTCCAGCGCCCCGCCGGAGACTTCCGCCCGCTCAACGGTCATGCCGCCCTGCGGCGCCGGAAACACCGCCGGGTCCATGAGCCCCTGGAAGGTCGGCGCCTCCGCCCGGGCGTCCAGGAAGAACGCTGAAACAAGGGCCAGCAAAACAAGCGAAATCTGTGGTGCGCGCATGGTGTGTCTCCCGTGCGAACATCATACACCGGAGACGCGCCTCCGCGGTCCTTTGTCCGGAGCGACTCACACAGAGCCACAGAGCCGCCAAGAGAAAGCACCCCCGGCACCCCCCGCGCCTTCTTGGCAGGGCCGTCTCTCGTGTGGAGTGCGGTGGCAGAGCGCAGCGCCGACACCGCTTTGGCGGGGATATAATCCGTAGCCCCCGGCGCACAGCCTGTTTTCGGAAAGCCAAAGCGGCGGCGTTGCCGCCGCACTCCAAAGGAAGATGTCCCCGGGTTCCAGGGTGACGGCCCGGGAAACCCAGGGCGATTGCACTAAAAGTCATAGGGCCATGAGGATTTCCGTCAGGTAGTCGTTGTCCCATGCGGCCTGGAGGCGTTTTGCCTTTATGCCGCCCTTCTTTGAGGTGCTTGCCCTGATGGCGTTCAGTGCCAGCTTCCTT
>JAKPUV010000761.1 GCA_029554925.1 Candidatus Hydrogenedentota bacterium
GGAGTTCGACCTGATCCCCAAGGGCCGGCCCCGGCGAGGAGATCGGCAGCGCCGCCGGGAGGATCGCGGCATCTTCCTCGCCACCATCCTCGCCGCCCGGGACATCCTGCACATCTCCTATCCGGGGCGGGACCGCCGCGATAATGCTGATCTGCCCCCGTCAGTGCTGGTGGCCCAGCTCCGGGATTACCTGGCCCGGGCCATCTCCCCGGCCGACTCCACCGCCGCCGAGATCGGCTCCGCCCGCCGGCGGTTCACCGTCGTCCACCCTCCGCAGCCTTTCTCCCGGCGGTACTTCGACGGATCAGATCCCCGTCTTTACAGGCACGCCGCCTCTTACGCCGCGGCGATCGTAGCTCCCGGCGCTTCTGATTCCATGACCACCACGTCCAAAAAGAATGATTACCCGGGCGATAATGAGGACGGCGATCCCCGGGAACCGGCGCCGCCGTTCTTCACCGGCATGCCCGTGATCCCGGCGGATCCAGACCCGGCTCCCCCGGCCCTGACAACCGCCGACCTCGAATCGTTTCTCCGCAACTCCAGCCGTTTCTTCCTTCAGCGGCGGCTGCAAATCCATCTGGTCCGTTCCGAGGACATCCCCAACGACGAAGAGCCACTGACCATGGGCTTCACGGAAGAGCGGGATCTGGCGGGCTTCGTCGTGACGGCCTGCGAGGCTCGACGGCGGGTTCTGGAATTCGATGAGGCCCTGGCGATCATCAGGGCCCGGCCCGCCTGCCCCAGCGGGTCGGCCGCCGCGGCCGGTCTGTCCCGGATCTGGCCCGTCCTCGCCCGGCTTGCCGCCCGCCTCCTGGCGGCGACCAATTCGCCCCTACTGGCCCCCCGGAGGCATGATCTGCCCCTGGATATCCTTGGGAAGAAGTGGCTGCTCACGGTGGACAGCGGCGATCTACGCCCGGAGGGCATTGTTCGTTACCGCTGCGACGAATTGCGTGGTTTCGACCATCTCCAGGCATGGATATCCCATCTGGCCGTTTGCGCGGTCCGGCCCGCGGGCGTCGTTCCGGCGACCCGCCACCTGGCCTTCAACGGGGATCTGTGTTTTGACGCCCTACCGCCCGAGGAAGCCCGCCGCTTCCTGGCAGAGCTCGTCGGCCTCTACGCCGCCGGCCTGGACCGGCCGGCGCCGTTTTTCCGGCGGGCGGCGTGGGCCTTCGCCGAAAAGGTGGGGCGCCAAAAAATCGCCGCCGCACGAAACAAGTGGCGGGGGATCAAAGACGGCCAGACCGAACCGGAAGGGGCGGACGCTTGGCACGCCCTCGCCTGGCGGGGGGTGGCGGACCCCCTCGCCTCCCCCTTCCCGGAGATCGCCGCCCTCGTTTTCGACCCGATAATGCGGCACCGGACCGTAACGGCCCTCAACCCGGTCGGGACATAAGCAGGAGCAATGAAACAAATGGCAGAACCATCGACGCTGCCCCTGGACATATTCAACTGCCGGATCGCTGGCATCACCAGTATCGAGGCATCCGCGGGAACCGGCAAGACCTGGGCCATCTGCGGCCTCTACCTGCGCCTCCTCGTGGAAACCGGCCTGACGGTGGATCAGATCCTGGTCGTCACTTTCACGAACGCCGCCACCGCGGAGCTGCGCACCCGGGTCCGGGACCGGCTGGGGGAGGTGCTGCACGCCCTGGAGAATAGCGGCGAGGGCGGCGGCGATCCCTTCGTGGAAAAATTCCTCCGGAGAATCGCGACCCTGGGCGGGGAGGCGGCGGAACAGGCCGGGGCCCGTCTGCGCACCGCCCTGTTCTCCTTCGAGGACGCAGCGATCTTCACCATCCATTCGTTCTGCCGGCACGCCCTGGACGAGGTTCCCTTCGCGGCCGTCCAACCCTTCCAACTGGAAGTGACGGCGGACGACGGGGAAACGATCCGGGAAACGGCGGCTGATTACTGGCGGCGCATCACGGCCAAGTATGACGCGGAGGAGATAGACGCCCTGCTCCAGGCGGGCCTCGACCCGGAATGGCTCACCCGGGAACTGCGCCGCGTGCTGGGCAAACCGACGGCGGGGCTGGTCTTCCCGGAATGTTCCCCGGACGACCCCCGCCGCGCCCGGCGGGCCGTCTATATGAAGAGAATCCTCCTGCGGCTCGGCCCCGGGGCCGTCCGGGCCGCCAAACGGCGGCGCCGGGTGATCGCCTATGACGACATGCTCTACAACCTCTACGAAGCCCTCACGGGGGGGCGCCTGCCGTGGCTGGCCGAGGCATTGCGGAGTCGCTTCCCCGCCGCCCTTATCGATGAATTTCAGGACACCGATCCCCTGCAGTTCGCCATCTTCCGCTCCCTGTATTTCAGCGGGGGGACGCTGTTCATGGTGGGCGATCCCAAACAGGCTATCTATTCCTTCCGCAACGCCGATCTCCACACCTATCTCGCCGCCAAGCGCCATGCCGACCGGCACCGGACCCTGGCGGAGAACCAGCGCTCGGAGCCGGGTCTGATCACGGCCGTCAATGCCCTGTTCACGGCCAACGAAAACGTCTTCGGCAGTCCGGAGATCCGCTACCGGCCGGTCGTCATGGGCGCCAAACCCCGGCGCGACCTCCGGGGCGATCCGGAGCCCCGGGAATCCCTGTCCGTCTGGCTGCTCCCGCCGGGGAAAAAGGACGGGCCCCTAAAGGTGTCGGAGGCCCAGCAGTTCGCCCTGGCGGCAACGACCGGGGAGATCGCCCGGCTTTTGGCCGCCGGGGAAAGCGGGCTGGTCACCATCGGCGACGAACCGCTCCAGGCCCGGGAAATCGCCGTGTTGGTCCGCACCCGGGAACAGGGCAGGATCGTCAAGGCGGCGCTGACCCGTCGCGGCATCGGCAGCGTTGATATCACCGATCGCAGCGTCTTCGCCACCCTGGAAGCCGAAGAAATGGAGCGGATCCTCCGGGCGGTGGCCGATCC
>JAKPUV010000781.1 GCA_029554925.1 Candidatus Hydrogenedentota bacterium
TTCAACACCCCCGTCCGCGCGAAGTTTCTCAAGGGCATCGCCACGGAGCTGGGGCACTGCATTGACGTGGTCCAGCGCCACGCCTTCGCCCACGAGGGCGTCGCCTTCCAGCTTTTCCACAACGACAAGGCGCTGCTGGACATCCCGGAGCGGGCCACCCTGCGCGAGCGTGTGGCCCTGGTGTGGGGGCTGGCCTTCTCCCGCGAGATGGTGGAGGTGGACGCCGAGGAGGGCGGGTTCCGGGTGCGCGGGCTGGTGGGCAGCCCCGCCCTCACCCGCACCGGGCGCTCCCACCAGTTCTTCTTCATCAACGGGCGGCCCGTGGTCAACCGGGTGCTGCAATACGGGCTGGCGGACGCCTACCGGGGCCTGCTCACGGTTGGCCGCCATCCGGTGGGGCTTCTGCTGATCGAGGCCAATCCCCGGCTCGTGGATGTGAACATCCATCCCACCAAGCGCGAGGTCCGCTTCCGAGAGGACCGCGGGGTGCACGACGCCGTGATGGCGGCCGTCCGCGGGGCCCTCGCCCGTGTGGCGGCCCCCGTTCCCCGGGATATCCCCCCCTCCCCCGCTCTTTCTTCCGCATATTCCGCCGATGCCCGCGCGGAGGCGGCGCCGCGTCCCGCATTGCTGCCTTCAGGCGGGTATTCCCCGCCGCCCCCCGCCCCGGCGGTCCAGGGGATGCTGATCCCCCGGCGAGAGGATCCGCTGCAGCAGGCGGGCAGGCCGCCCGCGCCGCTTCCGGATCCGACGCCCCAGACGGCGGAGACGGCGCCTCCGGTCCCCCAGGACGCGGCCGCCCACGGTCTGGACGCCGTGTCGCCGGACGCGCTGTACGAGCCCGTGGGCGACCTGCCGGACGCGCCGATCCAGGTGTTTGACTCGTACCTGATCGTGCCGTCAGACAACCGGCTGCTGATCATTGACCAGCACGCCCTGCATGAGCGCCTGAACTACGAGCAGCTCCGCGAGGAGTTGACGGACCGGGGCTACGCCTCGCAGCAGCTCGCGGTGCCCCTGGTGCTGGAGGTCGCCCCGTCGCAGACCGCGCAGGTGGAGAAGCACCTGGACCTTTTCACCCGGCTCGGGGTGGAGATGGAGTCCTTCGGCGGCAACACCTTCCAGGTCACCGCCGTCTGCCACCTCTACGAGGAGTCCATGGTGGGCGACCTCGTGTTCCGCGTGCTGGACGAGCTGGCCCAGGGCAACCTCTTCGACCGTGACAGCCTCATGGACGACATGCTGCGCCTGGCCACCCGCGCCTGCAAGGCGTCGGTGCGGGCCGGGGAGCCCCTCACCCCGGAGGAGCGCAAGAACCTCCTGTCGGGCCTGCGCCGGCTTCAGCCGCCCTACACCTGCCCCCACGGCCGCCCCATCATCGTGGAGCTGACCCGGCGCCAGATGGAGAAAAGTTTCCGGAGGATTCAGTGAGGCCGGTGCTTGCCGTCGTGGGGCCGACCGCCTCCGGAAAAACCCGCCTGTCCCTCCTGCTGGCGGAGCGCCTCAACGGGGAGATTGTCTCCGCCGACGCCATGCAGGTGTACCGGGGCATGGAGATCGGCACCGCCGCGCCCACGCCGGCGGAGCGCGCCCGCGCGCCGCACCATCTGGTGTCCTTCCTCTCCCCCGACGTCCTCATGGCCGCCGGAAGGTTCCAGAAGGAGGCGCGGGAGTGCGTCCGCGGCATTCAGGCGCGGGGCCGGACGGCCCTCGTCGTCGGCGGATCGGGGCTCTATGTGCGCGCCCTGCTCGACGGATTGTTCGAGGGGCCGGGCCGGGATGAGGCCCTGCGCGCGCGGCTGCGGGAGGAGGCGGCCGCGCTGGGGAACGCCGCCCTCATGGCGCGCCTGCGGGAGGTGGACCCGGACTACGCGGCCACCCTCTCCAGCGAGAACGACGTGGTGCGCGTGGTGCGCGCGCTGGAGGTGCACGCCCTCACCGGCGTTCCGTACTCCCGCCTGCACGCCGCCCACCGGGAGCGGCCGCAGCCGGTTCCCGCCCTGCGGATCGGCGTCGCCCCGCCCCGCGACGCGCTCTATGACCGGATCAACCGGCGGGTGGACGACATGATCGCCGCGGGATGGGTGGACGAGGTGCGCGCCCTCATCGCCGCCGGCCACGAGGGGCATCTGGAGCGCATCAAGGCGCTGGGTTACCGGGAGATCGCCGCCCACCTGCGCGGGGAACAGTCCCTGGAGGACGCCGTGGAGGCGGTGAAACAGCACCACCGGCGCTACGCCCGCCGCCAGCTCTCGTGGTTCCGGGCGGACAAGCGGGTGGTCTGGCTGGACCCGTCGGATGTTCCGGCCGCGGTGGACGCGGTGGAGACGCTCTGGCGCCGGTTCCTAGAAGAGAAAACTGTAGCCGAAGACCACGGAGACCGCGGTGGCGGAGAGCGTGGAGCCTTTGCCGAGGAGTGAGAAGGGCTCGTTGCCCTTTCCTGAGTCGGTCATGGTGTGCCGGGGCGCCCAGGCGCCCGTCAGGTGCACCTGGTGCCGGTCGTTGATCCTGTGCGTCACCCCCAGGGTCCAATGTTGCTCTGTGACCACCGGCACCAGCATGGCCACCAGCACATGGTCCTTCTGGACGGGGCTGTTCGCGTAGGAATAGCCGGCCATCAGCGTCCATCGGTCATGGAGCCTCCATTCCACGCCCGCCTTGACCCCGTGCTGGTCCTTCCAGGCGAAACCGCCCTTGGAGAGCAGGTCGCCGCCGTAGGAGGGAATGCCCGCCCAATTGAGCCACTTGTAGTCCAGGGTCAGCTCGACCTTTTCACTGGCCTTCCAGGCCACGCCCGTCTGGACGGTTCGCGGGGTGTCCAGCACGTTCCGCAGGAGGTCGCCGTAGTCGTCCATCGCCTCCGTCCAGTGGCGGGACGTGTAGTTAAGGCCCCAGGCCCACCGGTCCCATTTCTTGTAGACCCCCGCGCCAAAGCCCGCGCCCAGGGAGTTTTCCCACTCGTGGTTCGCCTCGGCCCCGGAAAACGACAGCGTAAGGTGGTCGGTCCGCAGGCGGGACAGCGACCCGTGGAGCCCAACGCCCAGGGACCAGCCGTCGCCCAGGTCGTAGGCGTAGGCCAGCACCCCCCGGATGTGCTGGTAGCTGAGGCGGCGGTCCACATTCCCCCCCGCCAGGCGCGTGAGCCAGGTGCGGGAATGGGGGTAGTCCACCCCCGAGCCGCTGGGCACGAAAAGCCCGCCGCCCAGTGTGCCGACTCTGAGGGGCCACACAAAGCCCGATGCGACCAGGTTTCCCGTCACCTCGGACTCCAGGGTCCCTTCAAAACGGTTGCCGATGACGCCCCGGGGATGGGCCTCAAAGTCCGTGAAAATGGAGTACCAGTTCACGTCGAGCCGCCGCTCCAGATCCACCATGGTCGCCGGATTCATATAGCTCCAGTAGGAGCTTCGCGGGCTCGCCACGCCGCTGGAAGCGCGCCCCAGCTGCTGCGCGTCGTTCCCCAGCAGGAAGACCCCCTCCCCGGCCGGGGCGGCCGGGCAACACAGGAGTCCCGCACAGAAGGCGGCGGCGAGAAAGGCTGAAAACAGGGGAAACGGAGACACAACACGGCGGATGAGGGCGGAAAACATCACTGCTCCTTGGGATATGGCGTGGGGGCACAGCGGAAAGCGGCGAAGTGTACCCGAAGGAAAGCGGTCCGCGCAATGTGAGCTGGAGCCTTAACCCCTAAAAGAGATAACTGTATCCAAGGGCGATGGAGATGGCGCCCGAGGAGACGGTGCTGCCCTTGCCCAGCAGGGAGAAGGGCTCGTCGCCGCGGCCCGTGTCCTTCATGGTGTGGTGCGGGGCCCACACGCCGACCAGGTGGATCTCGTTCTTGTCGTTGATCTTGTGGGTCACGCCGGCGGTCCAGTGGTGCTCCACGTTGACCGGCACCAGGGCGCTCAGCAGGACATGGTCCTCGTGGATGGGCGAGTTGGCGTAGGAGTACCCCGCCATGAGGATCCATTTGTCGTGGGCCTTCCACTCCACGCCAAACTTGCCGCTGTGCTGGTCACGCCACATGAAGCCGCCCTTGCCCATCAGGTCGCCGCCGTAGGTGGGGATGCCCTCCCAGTTCAGCCACTTGTAGTCCAGGGTGAGCTCAAGCCGGTCGGT
>JAKPUV010000802.1 GCA_029554925.1 Candidatus Hydrogenedentota bacterium
CAGCGCGGCGAGGCAGAGCGGGTCCGGCGTGTCAATCATGACGATGCCGGTGCCGCCGAGGGCCGCCTCGGCGGCGAGCACGGGCGCGGGGTCCGGCGCGCCGCGGAACGCGGGCGGCGGCAGCGCCAGAAAGGCCTCCAGGTCCTCCTCGTCCTTGAGCAGGTGCTCCTCCGTCCAGTCCGTGTTCACGTCGCGGTCGCGGCGCGCGCGCGCCGTGAGGGTGCGCCCGCCCGCGCGCACGCGCTGGACCCGGAACCGGCCGCCGTCGCGCTCGAAGGACTCCGTCTCCGCGAGGTCGCCCACGGGGTCGGGCAGCACGCCGTCGAAGGCCACGCCCCGCATGACGATGCGGTCGGTTTTTTCCCGGGCCAGGTCAATCAGGGGCCCCCACGACGGGTCGGCGTAGATGTTGAATGGGTCCGGATCGTCCGGGCGCTCGTCGAGGCCGTTGATCTCGTAGAAGCAGACGGGGGGGCGGTCCACGGCCTCCCCGCGCAGGGTGCGCATCAGGCGTTCGCGGCGGGTCATGGCGTGGTGACGATCCCCCAGGGGCTGTTCTCCGGCGAGGTTCCCCGGATCTTCATGATCCAGAGGTCCGTGTCCAGCTTCACCAGCACGATGGAGTCGTCCACGTACACGTTGCCGGAGCGGTCCTTGAAGTAGCAGTAGAGCCGGCGCTCGCTGTTCTCCAACTCCGCCGCGCCGACCACCTGCTCGATGCGCAGGTCCTCCGCGCCGCGGATGCGGTCGAAGGACTTCTGGAGCGTCTCCAGCGGCGGCAGGGACGGACCCCGGTAGTCGTTGAACAGCTGGACCGCCCCGGCGGCGGCCCCGGCCGCGACCAGCGCGGCGGGAACGAGGAAGCGAAGTCTGCGGAGAAACATGGCAAAACCCTCCCGGTCATGGCCGCCGCAGCCCGGAGGCCCCGTGCCCCCGCGCCGCGCAAAAGGGAAACGTCCGCACCGGCGGCAACGGGGACGCCCCGGCCGCCGCCAGAGGCCATTATGGATAGACGGAAAAGGGCGCGCAACTTGCCGGGCTTGCATTCCCCCGGGGCGGCGTTCAATCATGAGGAATGCGGCGCGCCCTGGGCGCGGCCGGAAAGGAGTCGCCATGTCATTTTCGGCAAAGAGCGGTGTGTGGGCGGTTCTGGTCTGCTTGGCCTTCCTGGCTTCAGTGCCCGGTTTAGGTGCAGCGGAGGAGGTTCCGGCGCTCCGGGTGTGCACTTTTGATCTGGATGTGACGCCGCCCGTGGGCAGCATGATGGCCTATGACCCCGTGAAGGGGACGTGGGACATGGGGCTGCGGGCGCGGGGGGTGGTGCTGCTCGGGGCGGGGGAGCCCATGGTCCTGTGCGCCGTGGACTGGATCGGCATCTCCAACGGGGCGCATGACGCGTTCCGGGAGGCGCTGGCGGAGGCGGCGGGCACGGTCCCCGACCGGGTGGCGGTCCACACCCTCCACCAGCATGACGCCCCGGGCTGCGATTTCTCGGCGGAGGACCTCCTGCGGGAATACGGTCACACCCCGTACCGCTACGAGGGGGCCTTTGCACGGGAGGCGCTGACGCGGCTCGCCGGGGCGGTGCGCGCGTCCCTCGCGGGGGCCAAACCCCTCACGCATGTGGGTCTGGGGCAGGCGGAGGTGCGGGAGGTGGCCTCGAACCGGCGTCTCCTCGGGCCGGACGGCAAGGTGCGGGCCACGCGCTTCACCGCCTGCGCCGACCCCGCCCTGCGCGCGGAGCCCGAGGGCGTGATTGACCCCGTGGTGTCCGTTGTCAGCCTGTGGAACGGCGACGAGCCGGTGGCCGTCCTCAGCTATTACGCCACCCACCCGCAGAGCTACTACCGCACGGGCATTCCCAACCCCGATTATCCCGGCGTTGCGCGGTTTCTGCGCCAGATGGCGGTCCCCGCCGCCCTGCATGTCCATTTCACCGGCGCCGGAGCCAATGTGGGGGCGGGCAAGTACAACGGCGGGTCCAAGGAGAACCGCCTGATCCTCGCGGAGCGGCTGGCGGACGGCATGCGCCGGGCCTGGGAGGACACCAAGAAAACCCCCATCACGCCGGACCAGGTGGGCTGGGCCGTGGAACCGGTGCTCCTGCCGCTGGCGAAGCACCTGTCCGAGGAGGCCCTGGTGGCGGCCCTGAAAGCCCCGGCGGAGGAGGGCAAGGTGCCCGAGGGTCCGGCGTCCGACCTCTCCTGGCTGCGGCGGTGCGAGGCGGGGAATCCGATCCCCATCGCCTGCCTGCGA
>JAKPUV010000806.1 GCA_029554925.1 Candidatus Hydrogenedentota bacterium
CATGAACCGCAGGGATTTCTTACGGAAGACGGCCACGGGCATGACGGCGCTGGGCGGGGGGGTGTACCTCCTCGGCGCGGCGTCGCCGAAAGAGGCGGACCGCGCGGCCAAACAGCTGTGGCGGAGCACCTGGCGGCCCGAGACGCCGCACCGGCTGCCGGACGCCACCCACGCCCTCGCCCAGCGGGCGATCGCGGGGGAGCATGGCCGCTCCATGGTCCGCGCGGATTTCCAGCTTGACCCCGCCGAAAGCCTCAACGCGACCCAGGACATGCGCTACGCCCAGGCGGCCCTGCTCTGCGCCAAAAACGCCCCCCTGCGCGTCCTGCCGGGCGAGAAGATCGTCGGGTCGGCCACGCTGCTGGAGGCCCCGGCCCACCAGACCCCGGTGCTCGGCTGCGCGAGCGTCAGCCACACCACCATCGGCTTTGACAAAGGGTTGAAGCTGGGCTACAGGGGCCTGCGCGCCAAGATCGAGGAGCGGCTGGCCCGCGGCGGCGTATACAAGCCCGAACCCCAGCCCCGGCTGGCGGCCGGGGACGGCGACCCCGCGGCGCGGTGCGACGCCTCGGCCGCGTTCCACTGGACGGCGCGTCCGCTCCCCGCCTACGCGGGCACCCCCCTGACGGTGGAATGCCGCGCGCGCGTCACGGCCACCGCGGGATACAACATCCTCGTGGCGCACCGGGACAAGGCGTCCCCCAGCCACTGGGAACTCTATACCGAGCCGGGCACCGGCTTCTTCTGCGCCTATGTGCCCGGCATGACCCCGGCGGTCCACCACAGCCAGACCCCCATCTGCGACGGCGCCTGGCACGACCTGGCCATGACCGTGACGGACAATGCCATCACCCTGCGCGTGGACGGGCGGGAGGCGCTGTCGGCGGCCTTGACGGCGCAACCCGGCGGCAACCTGCAGGACGGGCGCGGCGCGGACACGGGCATGCTGTGGATCGGCGCGTATCCCCCCGCCAGCGCGGGCTGCGCCGGCGACATTGGCCGGGTGCGCGTGCTGAACGGCGCGACGGTCGCGGCCGACTGGACCCCCGCCGCCGACGCCGACGGCGAGACGGTGTTCGCCGACGCTTCACCAGCGGGAAACACCGCGGCCGGCCTGCGGCGGGGCGGCGACCTGCTGGAGGCCATGCTGGGGTGCCTCGACGCGGCGGAGGTCTGGCGGCAGCGCCATGTGGCGCTGCTGGACGAGCGCATCGCGGCGAGCGACGGCGCGGAGCGCGCCGAGTACGCGCGCGTGCGCGACACGCTGCTTCATGTCCCGGAGAACCCGCCGCGCGATTTCCGCGAGGCGGTCCAGTCGCTCTGGTTCATGTACGCCTTCCAGCGGCTCATGGGCAACTGGTCCGGCATCGGCCGGATAGACGAGATGCTCGGGCCCTATCTGGCGAAGGACCTGGCGGACGGGACCACCACGCTGGACGAGGCCCGGGACGTCCTCGCGCATTTCTGGGTCAAGGGCTGCGAGTGGATCGGCGCCTTTGACACCAAAGGCTCCGGCGACGCCCAGCACTACCAGAACATCGTGCTGGCCGGCGTGGACGCCCATGGCAACGAGGTCACGAACGACGTGACCTACCTTGTGCTGGACATCGTGGAGGAGCTGCACATCAGCGACTTCCCCGTGGCCGTGCGCGTGGGCCGAAACACCCCCGACCGGCTCTTCCGCCGCATCGCCGAGGTGCAGCGCCACGGCGGCGGCGTGGTGGCCATCTACAACGAGGACGTGGCCATCGAGGCGCTGGTGAAGTTCGGCTACCCCCTGGAGGAGGCGCGCTGTTTTGCCAACGACGGCTGCTGGGAGATGCTCGTTCCGGGGAAGACCTGCTTCAGCTATGTCCCCTTTGACGGGCTGGCTCTGCTGCACGAGACGCTGGGACTCCACGATCCGGACGCTCCCGCGCCGGACCATCCCGACTTCGACAGCCTCTACGCGGCGTTCCTCGCCCGGCTGGAGCGGCACCTGGAGGGGCACCACAAGACGGCGGACGGCTGGTGCCGCGGCGGCGCGCCCACGCCGCTGCTCTCGATCTTCGTGGACGACTGCATCGAGAGCACCCGCGGCTACTACGAGCGCGGCGCGCACTACTACGCCCTCGCGCCGCATATCGGCGGGCTGGCCAACGTCGGCAACAGCCTGCTCGTGCTGCGCGAGCTTGTGTACGGGCAGGGGGCGGTCACGCTGCCCGAGTTCGTCCAGATCCTCCGCGACGACTGGCAGGGCCACGAGAACCTCCGGCGGATGGTGCAGACCCGCTTCGCGTGCTACGGCAACGACGACGACGGGGCCGACGGCATGGTGCGCCGCGTTTTCGACGACTACACGCGCCTCGCCGCGCAGACCCGCGAGCGCGAGGGGGTGCTGCGGCCCGCGGGCATCAGCACCTTCGGCCGCGAGATCGAGTGGGCGGCGCCGAACGGGAAGCGCCGCGCCTCGCCCGACGGCCACCGGCTGGGCGCCGTGCTGGCGACCAATTTCTCGCCGTCCCCCGGCACGGACGCCAAGGGCCCCACGGCGGTCCTGCGCTCGTACTGCAAGATGGACTTCACCAAGTGCCCCAACTGCGCCACCGTCGAGCTGAAGGTGCACCCCGACACGGTGCGCGGCGAGGAGGGCGTGACGGCCCTCGCGGGGCTCATGCGCGGGTTCGTGGAGCTGGGCGGCCTTTTCCTTCACATTGACGTGGTGGATTCGGCCATGCTCCTCGACGCCCAGCGCCACCCGGAAAAGTACCCCAACCTGGCGGTGCGCATCGCGGGATGGTCCGCGCGCTTCGCCACGCTCAACAAGAACTGGCAGGACATGGTCATCGACCGGACCCAGCAGTACGCCTGACCGGCGGACCCGTCCCGCAACCGTCAAGGAGACCGACATGCGACTTTTCCTCCCCGTGGCCCTCGTTCTCTGCGCGGCGGCGCTGTGCGCCCTGCCCGGCTTTGCCGCCGAACTCGAGTCCTCCTACACCGACCCGTCCGCGCCGTGGCTGCGGGGCAACCTCCATACGCACACCACCAACAGTGACGGGCGGCAGGCGCCGCAGGCGGTCGTGGACGAGTATGCGGGCATGGGCTATGACTTCCTCATGCTCAGCGACCACGACCAGCTGACGGACCCCGCCTCGGTGGACCCCAAGGGCATGGTGCTGATCCCCGGCAACGAGATCTCGGCCAAGGGCCCGCACCTGCTGCACGTCAACGCCACAAAAAAGATCGAGCCGGACCGCGACCGCCAGAAGGTGCTGGACGCCATCGCCGCAGACCGCGGCTTCGCCGTCATGAACCACCCGAACTGGACCAAGAACTACAACCACTGCGACCTCGCGGTGCTGGAGCAGTTGAACGGCTACGCGGGCATCGAGATTTTCAACGGGGTCATTCTGGTTCTGGAGGGCAGCGAGTACGCCACGGACAAGTGGGACCGCCTGCTCGCCCAGGGAAAGCGCGTCTGGGGCTTCGCCACGGACGACAGCCACGACAACGGCCACCGGGGTCTCGGCTGGGTCATGGTGCAGACCGGCGACCGCACCCCGGACGGCATCGCGGACGCCATGCGGCGCGGCAGCTTCTACGCCACCACGGGCGTCACGGTGGACGAGATCTCCGTGGAGGGGCTCACCGTGCGCGTGCGGGCGGCCAACGCGCAGAAGCTGCGCGTCTTCGGCCCCCTCGGCCGCATGCTCGCCACGGCGGACGGCCAGGAGATCACCCACACCGTCAATCCGGAGAAGGACGGGAACTACGTCCGCGTCGAGGCCTACGGCGCCGGCTCCTCCATCGCCTGGGTACAGCCGCTGTTTGTGAAGAACTGACCCCCCGGACCACTAACCGCAACCGCAGGAGGAAGAACCATGTCCCGAATCGTTTGTCTCGCCGTTGTCGCCCTGCTGGCCGCGCCCGTCCTGCCGGCCCAGGATGCCGCCCCTTTCACGGCGGAGCTGGTCTCGTGCGCGAAAATCTGGAACGAGGCGCCGCACAACGCCTTCACCGGGCTGATCCACCGCGGCGGCGAGTGGTTCTGCGTGTTCCGCGAGGGCCAGGGCCATGTGTCGCCCGACGGCGCGCTGCGGGTGATCACCTCGAAGGACGGGGAGTCCTGGGCCTCCGCCGCCCGGCTGACCTCCGACACGGCGGACCTGCGCGACGCGCAGATCACCGAAACGCCCGACGGCCGCCTGATGCTCACCGGCGCGGCGG
>JAKPUV010000812.1 GCA_029554925.1 Candidatus Hydrogenedentota bacterium
CCGAGGGACCGCACAAAGGCCACCGAGTCGGCGATGGCCTGGAGGGTCTGCTCGCGCGTCAGCTCCACGCCCTTGGTCCCCTCGAACTCGATGGTCACGGGGCCCGCGTAACCGCTTTCGCGGAGCAGGGCGGTGACGGCCCTGAAGTCCACCACGCCCTTTCCCGCCACGGGGAAGTCCCACGTCTCAAAGGCCCCCGTATGGTCCTTGTACTCCACGGTCCGCACAAAGGCGAGGCTCTTCTTGAGCTCCGCCACCGCGTCCGTGTTTTTGTTGTAGTAGGTGATGTTGGCCGTGTCGAAGTTCACCCGCACATTCGGGTGGTCCACCGCCTTCATGGTCTCCATCTGGAGGTCCCCGTTTGTCCCGAGGGGGGGGTGGGTCTCCAGTGTGAGGGTGACCCCGTGTTTTTTCGCGGCGTCCCCGGCGGCGCGCAGCCGCGCGATGACCTCGTCACGCGGCGTCTCGCCGGGCTTCGCGCTGAGGAAGAGGCATTTGACCCCCATCTTCGCGCAGACCGCAAGCTGCGGCGCCAGCGCCGTGACGCCGTCGGCCTTCGTCAGGTCCAGCTCGCCGCGGAACACCGGCACGTCCAGCCCGTGGGCCTTCAGCTTCGCCATGAGCTCGTCCGCCGCCTCCGGCGCGGGCACCTGCATGAAGACATGCTTCACGCCAAGGGACTTCAAGTGTTCCCAGGCGTCGTCCTGCCATTGCCCGTAGCTCATGAGGCGCACGCCCAGCGGCCACTTCGGCGCCGCGTCGTCCGCCGCCGCAGCCAGCCCGCACGCCAGAACGGCCGCCAAACACAGCACACCCCGCATCCTGCCCATCGTTTCCATCCTCGTGTTCGCCCTGTTCAGGCGGTCAGTTCCTTCCGGTGCGCCCAGACCTTCTCGAAGGCCGTGATGTACTGGTCCACCAGCTCCGGCATTTCCCGCGTGAAGTACGGCAGGGCGATGCCCGTGCTGTTCGCCGCCGTGCTGCCGGGCAGCTCGGGGATCACGGGAAGGTGGTGCCACCACTCCGGCTCGCGATAGACCGCCAGCTCGTGCTGGAGGGTGTAGTAGTGCGCCGACGCGTTCACGCCCTCCGCCGCCAGCGCCTTCACGAGCGCGGCGCGGGACGCGCCCGCCTCCTTCTCGTCCACGGACAGCATGTTCCACGCGTAATAGAGCCGCCGCATGTCCTTGCGGCCGCTGGTCTGCTCGTACAGGCCGGGGAGTTGCGTCAGGGCGTCGTTCAGCCGCCGCACCTGTTTGGCCCCCGCGTCGTTGCGCTCCTCCAGGCCCTTGAGCTGGCAGCGGCCCAGGGCGGCGGAGAAGGGGTGCATGCGGAACTTGAGGCCGAGGCCGGAGCCCTTGTACTTCCAGTAGGGGCCGTCGGGGTCCACGCCGGGCAGGTCGTAGTTGCCCAGCGCCGTCGCCCGCTCGTAGTCCTCCTTGGACTGGTAGACGCCCATGCCGCCCTCGATCATCGGCAGGGGCTTGCTCATCTGGTAGCTGAAGATGGACATGCGGCCCCAGGTGCCCATGTATCTGTCCTTCAGCTTCGCGCCGTGGGCGTGGGCCGCGTCCTCCAGCACGATGAGCCCCTTCTCCTGCGCCCATTCGCAGATGGCGTCCATGTCCGCCGGCAGGCCGATCCAGTGGACCGGCAGCACGGCCTTCGTGTTCGGCGTCAGCCGCTTCTTGGCGTCCTCCAGGTCGAAGTTCAGCGTGCGCGGGTTGATGTCCACGAACACCGGCACCAGTCCGAAGAAGCGCATGGGCATGATGGTGGCGAAGAAGGTGTAGCTCGGCACCAGTATCTCGCTGCCCGGCGGCAGGTTGAGCGCGCAGAACATGGACGCGAGGGCCGACGTGCCGTTGCAGTGGGCCATGGCGTAGGGGACGCCCAGGTACGCCTTCCAGTCGTCCTCCAGTTCGCGCAGGGGGTCGTAGTTCGGCGCGTGGAGCATCTTGAGGACCGCCTCCTCCTCCTCCTTGCCGTAGCGCGGCCAGGTGGTGCCGTCGGTGTGCGGCGCTGTGACCGCCTTTGGCCCGCCGTTCACCGCCAGGGTCTCGGCGGCCGCGCGCGCCATTGTGTGGCCGCCCAGCGCCAGCCCCGCCGTGATCGCGCCCGTCGTCTTGATGAAATCCCGGCGCGTGCCCCATTCCCGGTCCTGCGTGTTGTTGCGGTCCATCTCGCGGCCCTTTCCTGTGCTGTGTCCACGCGGGCCGGGAGGAACGGACACACCCCGGCCCGCAATCGTCCTACTATAGGTTTTCGGGGATTCTTTTTCAAGCCCCGGCGGACGCTCAGGGGGCGGGTGTGAGCGTGAGCGCGCCGAGATCGTTGGGCGCGCCGGGCTGGAGGGTGGCCTCCTCCAGGGATGCCGTGCCCGGGGCGGCGGTCAGCGCCACCTGGAACACGCCGGGGGGCACGTTCGGGAAGGAGAACGCGCCGTCGGCACCGGTGACGGCCTCGGCGGGCCACCACGGGCCGCGCGTGGGGTGGGAAAGCATGAGGGACACGGGCGTGTTCGCCGCCGGGCCGCCGCCGGGCAGCAGCAGCACGCCGTGGGCCTCGGCGGCGGGCGCCATCGTGACCGGGGTTTCTGCGGTGGCGGGCTCCGTGACAGGGCCGACGTCGAAATAGTTGTTGGCGAAGAAGCGCAGGTCGGCGTCCCACACGCGCAGGCAGAGCTTCTCGGCGGCTGGGAAGGCGAAAACGCTGCGGCCCGCCGCGTCCGTCGGGTCGCCCCGGGTGACGGGCGGGTCGAAGGCGTTGGGTTTCCGGGTGACGATGGGG
>JAKPUV010000815.1 GCA_029554925.1 Candidatus Hydrogenedentota bacterium
CCCGACCCGATGAAGGCGTCGAGCACGTTCTGCAAAGAGCCGACGGAGCACACGCAGCCCTTGCGGTAGAAGCCGAAGTAAAGGACGGACACCACGCAGACCGACAGCACCCACGCGCGGGACCGGCGTTTCAAAACGGCCCACGCCGTCACCGCCATCAGCCCGCCCAGCAGCGCGATGTCCACCAGGGGCGACGTGACGGCCGCCGGCGGCAGGTGCATGGGCGGGCGGGTGTAGCCCGACTCGAATTCGGGCATGGGGAAGCGGAACTCCGCCCACGCCCCGCCCGCCAGGACAACCAAGGCGGCGCATGTCAGGAAGGCGCGCCTCATTTGTGCGCCTCCGGCGCGCCGAAGGACTTGACGCGGTAGGCCTCGCGCAGGGGGATCTGGACCACCGCCTTCGACGGGCAGCTCCGCGCGATGGCGCACTCGTTGCAGTTCAGGCAGAGGTCGCGCTTGATCTGGAGGTGGAGCGACCCGTTGCCGAACTGCGCGCAGCCCTTCACGCACTTGGCGCAGCCCACGCACAGGTCCTCGTCCACCGTGTACTCGAAGAAGGGCTCCTCCACATATTTCCGCTTCAGCGCGGCCACGGGGCACAGCTCGTTCTCGGCCCCCGTGTCCTGCGCCTTGGCCGTGGGCAGCAGGTAGCCGCCGCACAGGTCGCAGAACCCGCAGATTTCCGTGGAGTGGACGCATTTCACCGCCGAGGGGTTGATCACGCAGGTGGTGGCGCAGCGCCCGCACTGGGTGCACTTCGCCGGGTCAATCTGCCAGACCATCCGCTCGGCCTGCCCCGCCCCCGCCGCCAGCCACGCCCCGCCGCCCGCGGCGGCCACCGCCGCCGCCCGCAGGAAGTCCCGCCGGTCGAAGCCCGCGTCTTTCTTGTCCATGGCAAAGCCTCCCGCCGCCGGTCACCCGGCCGCGTGTTGCTCTTCCTCATACACCAGCACGGCCTTCCAGGGGCCGTGGAGCGCCAGAACGCGCCCCTGCGCGTCCACCGCGAGGTCGCGCACCGGCGCGTTGTCCTCCGCCGCGGCCGCCTCTCCCGACGCCGCGCCCAAATCCTCCGGCAGCGCCACCACCCCGGCGAGCGACAGGTCCGGCGCGGTGACCTTGATCCGCACCAGCCCCTTCTCCGCCGTGACCACGGACCC
>JAKPUV010000827.1 GCA_029554925.1 Candidatus Hydrogenedentota bacterium
CAGGAAGAAGACGGTGGGCGAAAGCATCGGAAGGGTGACGGCGAGGAAGCCCCGCACGGGGCCCGCCCCGTCGATGCGGGCCGCGTCCTCCAGCTCGGAGGGGATCGCGCAGAGCCCCGCGAGGAACACGACCACCATGAAGCCGCAGCCGTGCCAGATGTCGAAGAGCATCACGCAGCACAGGGCAAGGCTCGGCCCGGCATCCGGCGGCGCCCAGCCCCCCGTCACCAGGTGCAGCACGCCGCGCGGCTCCAGCAGCCAGTTGGGCGACACCCCGGCCACGGACCGCGCCAGCAGGGAAACCGGCCCCGACTGCGGGTTGAACAGGGCCCGCCACACCATGGCCGCCGCCACCACCGACGTGACGTAGGGTAGGAAGAAGACCGTGCGGAAGAGGCCGCGGGCCACCACCACGCGGCGCAGCGCGAGGGCAATGAGCAGGCTGAGAACGAGCATCACGGGGACCGTGCCCGCGACGTAGTAGCCCGTGACGGCAAGGGCGCGCCAGAACTCGGGGTCGCGCGCGAGGCCGGCGTAGTTGCCGAGGCCCACAAAGTCGCCGGCCGCACGCCGGCCGCCGTAGAGGCTCATGTGGACGGAGGAGAACATGGGATGCACCGCGAAGACCGACAGAAGAACGAGCGCGGGCGCCAGCAGCACCGCGGCCACGGGCCAGTCGGGGGGCACCCGCCGCCCGGAGCGGACCGGGGCGGTCATGCGCCCCCCCCTTCATCCACAAGCGAACGCACCAGCGTCGCGGTCGCCTCGGAGGCCCCCTGACGCCCGAGAACCGCGCGGCGGCCGCGGGTGCCCAGGGCACGCCGCTCGTGGGCGTCGGCCAACAGCCGCCTCAACGCCCCCTCCAGCACTTCGGGGCCGGAAACCTGCACCGCGCCGGCGTTTTCCAGCAGGGCCTCGGAGGCCTCCGGGAAGTTCCGCATGTGGGGCCCGTAGACCGTGGCGATCCCCAGGGCGGCCGGCTCCAGGGGGTTGTGCCCGTCCACGCCGGGAAAGAAGCTTCCCCCGATCACGGCGACCTCCGCCAGCCCGTAGAAGGCCCCCAGTTCCCCCAGGGTGTCCAGCACCAGCACCCGCGTTTCCGCGCGCCGTCCCGGCTTCAGCGTTTCCGTGCGCAGCGCGCAGGCCTCCCGCCCAAAGGCGCGCACGGCCTCGTCCACCCGTTGAAGATGGCGCGGGGCGACCACCAGGCGCCAGTGGGGAAACTCCGGCGACAGGGCGCGCCAGCAGTCCGCCGCCAGCCCCTCGTCCCCCGGGCGCGTGCTGCCAAAAATCAGGATGGGCGTTTCGGGCCCGAAACCGCACGCGAGTCTGAGTTCCAGCAGGGTGCGCGGATCCACCTCGGTGCGCACAGCGTCGAATTTCAGGTTTCCCATGACCTGAACCGCTTCCGGCGCCACGCCCAGTTCGGTGAAAAGGTCCGCGTAGGCGGCGTTTTGGGCGCCCACGGCGCTCACCTGGCGAAAGACGGGGGCCAGCACCCGGCGCCAGCGCCGGTACCGGGGAAGCCGTTTCGGGCTGATGCGCCCGTTGGCGATGACCACGGGAACGCCGGCACGCCGGGCCTCGCGCAG
>JAKPUV010000829.1 GCA_029554925.1 Candidatus Hydrogenedentota bacterium
TGGCCGCCCTCTCGGCGTGGATGGCCCACACCCGTCTCTGCCGCCGCTGGGCCGCCACGCTTCCCGACGGGCACTTCTTCCTGCCCCTGTTCGGCGAGGTGGCGGCGCGCCCGCGCCTGTGGACGGGCATGCACGCCGTGCTGTACGCCCTCCTGTTCGCCGCCATGCTCTCCGCGATGTCGCGCCCCCTGCTGGCGCACCGGTTTTCCGCCTATATCGCCGCCGTGTTCGCCGGGGGCGGGCTGGAGCATGTGGGCCGCGCCTACGCCTCCGGCAACGTGCTGGAGGCCGCCTGGTTCACCTGGAAGAACAACTTCCTGGAACAGACCGTGCTGAACACGGTGCTGCTCTCCCTGTTCCCGCTGGCGCTGGGCGTGGTCAAAAACGCCGTCACCTTCCTCCTCGTCGGGGCCGGCATGGCCCCGGTCTGGGTGGGGCGTTCGGGCACCTACGCCTTCCATGTCGTCACCATGGTCCTCGAGTTGGAAGTCTACGCGCTGGCCTCGTTTGCCGTGACCGCCTGGGCGCTCCGCGTGTTCGCCTTCTTCCGAAAACCCGGCCCCGAGGCGTTTTGGGGGCTGCTCACCGGCGTGCGGGTGCTGGGGGGAACCATCCTCTACGCCGGCGGGGTGCTCGCCGCCGCGGCGTTCTATGAGGCGGTGACGCTCATTGGGACGATGCCGTAGCCGCCTCCAGCGCGGCGTCGAAGGCGGGCGTGTTCACGGTTTCAAACCGGCCCTCCCCCGCATGGACCAGCAGGCTCACGGCCAGCCCCTGTTTCTCCGCGAAGGCGCGGCCCGCCTCCGGCCCGAGCACCATCAGCGCCGTCGCATAGGCGTCGGCCCAGGCGCAGGACGGGTGCAGCACGCTGGCCGAGGCGAGGGCATGCTCAATGGGCTTTCCCGTCTTGGGGTCAATGGTGTGCGAGAACCGTTTCCCGTCCACCATGCGGAAATTGCGGTAATCCCCCGAGGTGGCGAGGGCGGCGGACCCCAGCAGCACCACCTCCTGCACACTTCGCTCCCCGTACCGCGGTTTCTCGATGCCGATCCGCCAGGGGCCGCCCTTGGGGCCGTTCCCTTTCGCCCTCACCTCGCCGCCGACCTCCACCATGTAGCCGGCGATCCCGAGGGTTTCCAGCGCCTCCGCCGCCCTGTCCACGGCATACCCCTTGGCCACGGCCGACAGGTCGCAATAGACGTCCGCCCGCGTCTTGGTCAGCCGGTTCTCCGCGTCCACGGACACCAGCCGCCAGCCCACGCGCTCCCGCAGGGCGGCAACGGCCGCGTCGTCCGGCGGCGGCCCCTCCGGGTCGGGGCCGAACCCCCACGCGTTAACGAGGGGGCCCACGGTGATGTCAAAGGCCCCGTCCGACTGTTCGGAAACCGCCAGGGCGATGCGGAACACCTCGGCGGTCTCCGCGCTCACGGGGAAGGGGTCCGTGCCGGGATGCCGGTTGAAGCGGCTCAGTTCCGAGTCCTCCCGGTAGGTGGACATCTTCTCGTTGACGTCCTCCAGGGCCGCCTCCACTTCATTTCGGGCGCGGAGGACCTTCTCCTTCGACAGGACACCGGTGAGGGTCGCATGATAGGACGACCCCATGCTTTTTCCCTCGAACTTCGCCACGGACGGCTGCTCGGCGGAGGGGGTGTCCTTGCCGCCCGCCGGGGCGGGGGGGCGGTTCAGGGAGCGGTGGGCGTAC